>CABYOM010000006.1 GCA_902520595.1 uncultured Candidatus Poseidoniales archaeon
AGAAGTATACGCTTGTTTTCGGATTTATCCTGTCGTAATTTCACAACGAGTTGGTCAATGTCGTTTTTACTCCACTCTCGGTTTTCAATTATTTTCTCGACACCATCAAATTCGAAATCCGTTAATATTTCATTCATTACTCCATAAGATTGGGAAAAGACAGCGACATGGCCAGGTGTTTGTTCAAGAAGTGCATGAATGTGATTACGTATTTTATCCCACATTTGTGGTGATCTTTGGGTGTACTTTGTCGTTACATCTCGGGCAACCAAAACCGGTCTTCGCTCCCCTGCAAATGGCGATTCATAAGCCGTTTTCGTGGTTTTTTCTTTCGGTAAATCAAGAATATCAGCATACATTTGAGGCGGGTAGAGTGTTCCCGACATGAGAATTGAGCCTTGAACAGATGAAAATAAAGGTCCAGATACAAGACCCGGGTCAAGAAGGTGCGATGTGATTTTTCCATGCTTTGTTCTTGATTTTTTGCTAGAACTGAAGACAAGAGAGATAGCAGTTGTTCCTCTAAACATTTCGATACATTTGAGGACATGTCCTAAGCGATAAGAAGAGGTTTCCTTATCTTCTTCATCTGCTTCCACATCCTGTTCAACAACCACTCGAAATAATACATCAGCCAATCGAGGTAATCGGTGATTCCTTTCGACTGCTCGTTCAGGGTCATTTGATTCTTGATTCAATGTTTTTTGGCCGGTAATCCCCTCATATTCATCGCACGAACGGTGAAAAATATCTGTTAAACGGTCGATTTCAACCATCGATTCTTCATCGTTACCAATGAGGTCCGAGTGGAGTTGTCGAAACAGATTCTCCATCTTTGTTCGAGCGATTTTCATAATTTCCCACGCCCAAGTTGCTACATCAAGTTCTATTGCTGTCGATGTGGATGCTGTCTTTTGATATGTTTTTGTAAGGGTTCCGACATATTCTTCAAGTTCAAACACGCTACTTCGTATGATGGAAGGAGTAAGGACTCTTTCCATACTCATACGAATTCGATCAGGTAAGTTGTGTGCTTCGTCGACAATGAGTATTGATTGCCCTAAACTGATATTCATGGTATTGAGTGAACTCTCTCGAACGACTTCAGAGAAGACGTGATTATAATCGCACACGAGAATGTCACAGTCTTTTACTGCAGAACGGCATGTTGACCAAGGACATACGCCCCATGTTCGGCTTTTTTCGATAATTTCTTCAACGTGGCGAGGGTAATGAAGGATGAAATCTCTCACCTCTTCTCGTCCAGATGCTTTTTCTGAATCTGGTGTTCCTTGTTCACAGAAACATTTCCCCGAAAGTACATCGACGTCTCTGCACATTGATTTTCTTCCGATGATATCGGCGACTTTGACAGGCCGTTGTCCTTCATGGAGGCGTGAATTGATACTTCTTACCGTTTCAATCACGATATTGTGCTGGGATTGACGACCAGTCAAAAAGAGAATTTTACAAGAGGAACTGGATGTTCGGGCAATTTCCAATGCAGCAGCGAGTGAAGCAGCCGTTTTACCAATACCCGTTGGAGCGGCTGCAAGATGGTGCCCTTTTTTGCGAAGTGCTTCAGTCGATTCTTGAATCATCTCAATTTGACCAGGTCGGGGCTTTTCATGGGCCAGAAAGGGGAAAGTTTGCCCACTTTCCTGACTCACCCCTTCTGTCATAACAGCAGTTCTGCGTCGACCCCTCTAAAGGATTGGGGGAATAACAGTTGACAGCGGTCGCACTGTCGTGAGTAATTGTGCCCAGGTATGTGGGGGTCCTGGACACGTGGGAACCAACCAACTTAGCAAGCTGGCGTGGAATCTGAGTCCCCCCCGCCCGTCTTTCGAGGGGAGGTGTGTTGGGTTTTGTTGTAGTCCAGCGCGTGCAAGACGGGCACGCAGACGCAAAGCGGCAAATCCATACGGCTTGGACAAATCCCGTACGGCGTTGAAGGTGGCATCCCGAGTCTCGCTAACATCGTTTTGCCAATTCATTTTCCATCCCCTCCTGCACTCTCACCCACTCATTCGTGGTATTCTTCGCGTCGTATCGTTGAACTCTTTGCTTCAGCAAGGAGTTCATCGAGTTGTTGTGTCATTTCAGAACGGCTCTTAATCGCCTGTTCGATGTAAAGTGAAAGCCCTTCTTGGGCTGCTGCTTCAGGAGTCGTTCCTTGAAGTTCGTAGAGTTGGCCGAGAAGCATCTTATCGCCATGACCGATCGGGATTCGGACTGAATCCATACCCGTAAGCATTGGCTGTCCTTTGAGGTATTGCTGAATAGCAGCTCGAATAACATCGGAGCGGTTACGTGCTCCATCAAGACCGACTCGTGCATCGAGCAATGCGATTTCGTCTTCAGTAATTCTGAGTGAGACAAGGTTGCTTGGGGTTGCCATTTTGATTCCTCCGTATCCGTTGGGTAGGTAAGGAGGTATATCAATGTAGCGCAATTGATGACATATTGTCTTACAAGTGATTACTGTATGAAGGGCTTGCAGCACCCCGTCTACTCATGCAGAGAGGAAATTGTGTAGACAAATTCGTATTCAGCCGTCATACAATTGTATCACGGCGTCTTGAAGCGCAAGTAGAACCTTCTAATACGGGTAACTTTACCATTGAACATGGCTCTTGAACCATCCCGTGGACTCTACCTTTACCTGCGGACACTCACCAGTGCAATGGAAGACTCAATCATTACCGATGATGAAGCGAGCATCTTGCACGTTCTTGCCGTTGCTCTTGGCGTCAATCCCAGTGACACTGCTTTCTGCCTTGCCGTCGTAAGGGGCGAGGAGACAAACCCGTTTGACGGAACTGAATTTGACTACTCTGGCCATCACACTGGAGATGCCATCACCTACCAATCTGCATTGATTGCAGCTTTGGATGACGAAGTGATCACTGAAGATGAATGGGCAATGCTCACCGTACTACGAACGCTTATTGGCCTGCAAGAAGACCAACACTCTATGATTGAGGAAGCAATTCACGCGATGGCTGAAACCGATTCAAACGGTGTTCGAAGACTCGAACGACTGAAGCGGTTCAATACTGTCTGCCCTTTCTGATTTGCAGGTAGCCCATTTGTCTGCAACTGTGCTTCTAAGCAACTCTGTCCATGGTAATACTTAGAAGGTGACTTTCATTCGCACGGCTCATACATACCCCTACGGTGCTAACATGAGTATAACAAAAGAAATCTACGAATCAGTGGTTGCTCGCGACCCAAGCCAACCAGAATTTCACCAAGCCGTCTGGGAAGTCTTAGAATCCCTTGAACCAGTTCTTGAAGCACAGCCTGAATACCGTTCTATTGTTGAGCGAATCGTTGAGCCAGAACGACTCATACATTTCCGAGTGCCTTGGGTTGACGATGCTGGTAATGTTCACGTCAATCGCGGATTCCGAATTCAGTTTAACGGAGCAATTGGACCTTACAAGGGCGGACTTCGTTTCCACCCGAGCGTAAATGCATCTATCCTCAAGTTCCTTGCATTTGAGCAGATTTTCAAGAACTCACTCACGGGTTTGCCGCTGGGTGGTGGCAAGGGTGGAGCAGACTTCAATCCGAAAGGTAAGTCAGACGCAGAAGTCATGCGCTTTTGTCAATCTTTCATGATGGAACTGTGGCGACATATTGGCCACAACTGCGACGTTCCCGCCGGTGATATCGGCGTAGGCGGAAGAGAGATTGGTTACATGTTTGGAATGTATAAGAAACTTCGAAATGAATTCCAAGCAGGCGTTCTTACTGGAAAGGGCCTGTCCTATGGCGGATCTTTGATTCGACCGGAAGCAACTGGATACGGTTTAGTTTACTTCGCACGTGAAATGCTTGCAGCAAAAGGAAAATCATTTGAAGGGGCAACTGTCTCAATTTCTGGTTCTGGAAACGTCGCTCAATATGCTTGTGAAAAAGTGCTTGACCTTGGTGGTAAACCAGTTACAATGTCGGATTCAAGTGGATTCATTCACGACACAGACGGTATTGACCGAGCAAAGTTAGCTTGGATTATGGATCTAAAGAACAACCGCCGTGGACGAATCTCAGAATATGCTGCAGAGTTCAGTAGCGCTACCTTCACTCCATCAGCACCCGAACCATCTTCCAACGGTCTTTGGGGTGTCAATGTGGACGTTGCTCTACCATGTGCTACTCAAAATGAAGTCAATGGTACTGAGGCTCAGATGCTTGTCGACAATAACGTCCTCGCTGTGGCAGAAGGCGCAAACATGCCTTGCACACCAGAAGCAGTCGAAGTGTTCCACAAGAACGGCATCATGTTTGCCCCTGGAAAGGCAAGCAATGCGGGCGGTGTTGCTACATCCGGTCTTGAAATGTCTCAAAACTCTCTTCGAATGGGCTGGACTCGTGAAGAAGTCGATGCCAAACTCGACAACATCATGGTGAACATTCACAAGAACGCTGCTGAAACTGCAGAAAAGTATGGTCGTCCAGGAGATTACGTCTTTGGAGCAAACGTTGCAGGTTTCCTAAAGATTGCTGAAGCGATGGAAGCTCAAGGTATTGTCTGATTTTAATTAATCATTCAAGGCAAACAATCTAAAGCCATGCTTAGCAGCGGACATCATGCCTCAACTAAATGCCGGCGACGACGCGCCTTCTATTGTATTGCCTGCCATTGATGGGACTGATTTCGACCTTTCAAAATTCAAGGGAAAGCGAGTGATTCTGACCTTTTTCCGTTTTGATTCATGTCCGTTCTGTAACCTTCGCGTTCACCGACTGGTCAAGCGTTGGGGTGAGTTCCCTGAAGATACGGTTATGGTCGGTATTTTCGATGCGAAATTAAGTGCATTGAAGAAGCGAATGAAAAAGCACAAAGTTCCGTTCACATTAGTCGCGGATGAAACGTATGAACACTTCCTCAACAACGGTGTTAAGAAATCCTTCTTCAGAATCATGATGGCACCTTTGCGTGCTCCGATTACGTTCTTGGAAACGGTCGTTCGCGGTTACCTCCCACTGACGCTCTCAATATCCAAACTTTCAACCCTTCCAGTAGATATCCTGATTGATGAGAACGGTAAAATTGTCGAAGCACATTATTGCAGAGATACTGTTGACCACCTTCCAATTGAGAGAATGGTTGACTTTGCAAAAGGCAATTGATTGATTTAGGCTTCTTTTCCTTTACCGAAGATTTCCTTTGGACGTAAAATCTGTTGACACACCCAAGTGTCGTCTTGTTCAATAAACAGCGCACACGCTGCAGTAGGCATTGGGTGGTATTCACCTGTCAGTTCATACACTGCAAGTTCAGTTGCCGGATTGTGAGCAAGAATCAGGAGTGTTTCCTCTGGTTGCGAAGACGCCATGCATGAAAACAGAGTCGGCACGGTTGGATGATACAATTCGGTCAAAGGCTCAATGGAGATTTCACCAAATTTGCCCTTCATCAAGTCCAATGTCTCCATGGTTCTCTGTGAGTCACTGGTGAGAACTCTGTTTGGTTGCCAACCTAATTCAAATAATTTCACTGCCATTCTCGGAGCATCTCGTTTTCCCCTTGGATTCAAAGGTCGTTGATGGTCAGATAAAGATGAATCATTCCAATCGCTTTTGGCATGGCGCATGAGAATGACTCTTCGTGACATCAAACACACGATTGTGCAGTCATTGAAGAGTCTTGTCTTCACTGTTGATAGGCAATCCAAGCGCCCGATGCAGTATCGTAATACGAGAGAGAGCCATCGGCTGCCTTTGACCAGTTTACTCCATTATCTTCCCACTGTTGTGGTTCTTGACTAATCGAAGGAACCTCTTTCACCGCTTCGTATTGCATGTTTGAATCGGTTGCAGAGTCGGTATACTGTTGTTCAGCAAAAGGAGAAGCATCTGTGACATCTTGATTTCTTCGAACAATGAGTAATGCTGCGATGGCAATGAAAACCAGCAGAGCGACAACAGCGATGATCAAGCCGCCACTTCCGCCACTTTCAGAGGCTTTCTCCGAGCGTGCAGGGTCTTCAGGATAGTAGTCATAGGTGTCTGAGACCCCGTCACCATCAGTGTCTGTTGTTTCATTACGGTCAAGAGGGAAGTCATCTTCTGCATCATTGACACCGTCTTGGTCAGTATCCATTTGTGTCAAAGCACATCCATCATCAAATACTATTGAGCCAATTGGAGAAAGTGGACAGGTGTCGTTAATATTTTTCACACCATCTTCATCGTCGTCTTTTTGATATTCTGAACATCCGTCAAAATCAACACCATGTTCTTCATCGGTATTTGGACACAGATCTTTGGCGTTGTTGATGTTATCGTTATCGGTATCGAGCTGCGAATCTGCACAACCTCTGTTGTTGACTTGTTCTCCTTGAGGTGTAGCAGGGCATGAATCAATAGTATTGTCAATCATATCTGCGTCATCGTCAATTTGGTTGTCAGCACATCCAGTTGAATTGGTAATTTGACCGATTTCCGTATCCGGGCACAAATCATCGCTGTTCCAGATTGCATCGTTATCGTCATCACGTTGAGCATCAGAACACCCATCTTCATCGACTTCGGCACCTTGTGCGGTCGTTTGACAAAGATCATCCATATCGTTGATGCCATCGTTGTCCGTATCACGCTGAGCTGCCGAACAGCCTACCCCATTTACCAAAGATCCTGGTGAGGTTGAAGGACATTCATCCAGTTGGTCATTGATACTGTCTCCATCTGTGTCAAGTTGTGAATCTGCACATCCAGCAGCATCCACGGAAGAACCCAGTGGTGTCATAGGGCAAGCATCAAACGCATCCATTACTCCATCGTTATCTCCATCCTCTTGTGAACCTGAACATCCTGTATCATCTACTGTTTCGCCTGCCGGTGTTGTAGGACACGCATCAAGGTCGTTGGTTACTCCATCCAGGTCATCGTCTTTCTGCTGCGCGCTGCATCCGTTCAAATCGACAGTTTGCCCAACAGGAGTGTTGAGGCACTGGTCAGGAGTGTCACCATTTGGATTGTCTCCATACCCATCGCCGTCATCATCAAACCATTGAGTTGGCTCGGATGGGAATCGGTCTGCAGCGTTTCCGTTTTGGTTGTCACCGTAACCGTCTCCATCAGAATCTTGCCACTGTGTGCCATCCATAGGGAAGGCATCAGGGTCATTTCCGGCTTGGTTATCACCGAAACCATCCTTATCTTGGTCAGCCCATTGGGTAGCATCACTTGGGAATGCATCGCCGTTGTTTCCCGTTGGATTATCCCCATAGCCGTCACCATCGGAATCTTCCCATTGGGTAGAGTCGGTCGGGAAATCATCAGGAGATGTCCCGGGGGGGTTGTCTCCATATCCATCACCATCTTGGTCAGACCATTGGCTTGAGTCAGCAGGGAATGCATCACCGTTCGTACCTGTTGAATTATCTCCATATCCGTCTCCATCAGTGTCTTCCCATTGCGTTGGGTCTGCAGGATACTCGTCTGCATAATTGCCTGCAGAATTATCTCCGTAACCATCACCGTCTTGATCGGACCATTGAGTAGGGTCGTAGGGGAATGCATCAGAGGAATTACCGTTTGGATTATCTCCATAACCGTCTCCATCCTGGTCATTCCATTGTGAACTGTCTAATGGGAATGCATCGGGTGAATTACCAGTAAGATTGTCTCCATAACCATCTCCATCAAGGTCTGAATACTGGCTGCCGTCGGTGGGGAATGCATCGATGAGGTCGTTGTAACCATCACCATCGGAGTCTTTCTGAGAAAGTTCGCATCCATTCAGATCCACAGTTGCACCAGCAGTCGTGTTCGCACACAGGTCATACTCATTGGCAACGCCATCGTTATCATCATCAAGCGTCAAAGAGAAACAATCACTGTCACCAATCAATTGGACATTGACATCAGAATACAGATTGACGACCGCACAGTAGATTCCGCTCATGTTTGGTGTTGCGTAAGTGAAGGTTTGCATACTCATGTTTTGGGCAGTCGCCGTGAAATTCGAGAGAGCGGAAGATGCAAGTGAAGCACCAGCAGCATCGGTAACTAAAATCTGGTATTTGTATTGGTCTCCAGTAACCAAGTCGCTGCCTTTGACCATGACATCATTGGTTGCAGAAGTTGGACTGGTCGAATACGAGTCGATGAGCATGCTTGGTAGTTGAGGAATGAACTCATCATTGTGGATTCCAATTGCGCCTCCATTTGAAGTTAAATTGACTTGAGTGTTGTTGAAGGAAAGGAACGCAACAAATCCATGATCGTTCATGGTTGTCGGTCCATTCCATGTAATCTGCCAAGATTTATCGGTGACGGTATCGGTAGAGAAGGTAACATTCACTTGGTCAACAACGGATGCTGATAGTGCTACATCGACGTCCATAGAATTGGTGAAGTTGTTGTCGAATTCAACTATATCATAGACAAGCCACCAAATTGTGTAATCGGTATACATGGTGAGGTTCGATGCATAGATTTCACCAGTCGTCGATGAGGTAACATCGATTTCAAGCATTTCGATGTAGATACAGTCTTCATCTTCATCAAGCATAGCGCCATTTATATCCTTCAATACCGATTCAGAGCAATATTCTGATTCTTCCATACTCGGTGATGCAGCAGTGGCATTGACCATCATTGATGTAGCAGTTGCATTCAATGTGCCGTTTGTAGGTGCGGACCAAGTTTCGGTTCCATCGAGGAAATACTGAACGCTCGAGTGGTTGTAGAGATAGGAATTTCCGACGGTTAATCCCGTAAATTCAAGTAACGAATCAGTGGTGCTGTTCATGGTTACTTCAACTGATTCAAACGTCTGACCGCCTCCTGGTAAATTGGTCGTAATCGAAATATCGTAGACATTGACGTCTCCGCTGTATCCATAGACCTGCAGATACGTCGTTTGATTTGAGGAGGAGAAAACAGTCATCGATTCAATATTTCCGGTCGAACCAGAGCTTGAGAGATAAGCCCCTGCTGCACTGTTCCAATCGGTATCGATGTCACCGTTCGCACCGTTAAAAGTGATGTTTGCATAATAGGTCACACCCGTGATCATATCGATTTCAAAATAATCCTGATCGATTGAGGTGTGAATCGATAGGCCTGTACATGAAAGTGGAAGCATCGATGCTTGAGTAGCAGTCGGTGCAGCATCGTTTGGTTCCAGAATATCCGAAACGAGTGTTCCTGAGCCAGCACAGTTTGATGGCGGTGAGGTACCATTACCTCCACCAGTACCGTTTCCGGATGAGATGCTAAATGTCCAGAAGTCAAGGATGTAGAATCCATAGCCGTCATAACGCGACATTTGGACATAAACGGTTCCTCCATGAGCAGTAGCTGAATTATTGGTGCTTACAGATTCGGGATTATACATGTATGAGGAATCCATGACGTTTCCATTCGCATCAAAGATTGCAATATCAAAATCATTGAAGTATGTTGATCCGTTTGAAGAAGTATATGTTGAATTAAAAGAAAGTTCCAGTGCCATCCCTTCATTTGCTGAAAGATTAACTGCGAACCAATCTAAATCATCGTTAACATCGAATTCTCCGAAGTCAGAGAAATACACAGGAGCGAACCCTGAAACATTGGCAACAAATGTTGAATTAATTCCAGACATGTTGTCTGGTAGGTCGAAACTGGTTCCGAAATCGTTTTGATTTGGCCCTATCGCTGACGCGGTTGGAACAGCAAGAGTAAGCGTTGTAAATACGAGCATCAATGCCAAAAAAAAGGCGTTGGTTTTGCTTGTGGCTGTAGTTCTCGATAACGAGGGCATAAACAAGCGATTCCGTAATAGTTTAAGATACTCTCTGATGGAATTAAATCGCTGTAGGAGCAACATGTCCATCATTTTTGTCTTCTGGCTTGCGAACTCTCGACCAAACTCCACCCATCAAGTCATCATGGCATTTTGTGCAATAGTAGAATCGACGGTATGCTTCTCTGAAAGAATAGGCCTTCTTTCCTGTAGCGACGAGGAAACCTTCCGGGGAGAGTCGAGATACTATGCCCCCTTCTTGTCCACACCCAGGGAAATCACACACCGCTGGTCCGCTCATGATACGCACACATGCTTGAGGGTCTTTAATGGTCGTATCCATTGTTCGGTTGAATGAGATTTGGGGGCTATCTCACTCTGTTTCTGGTGCGGGTTCAATGATGACTAGAGGAATATTTGCTTCAATGGCTTGGCCTTCTTCACAATTCACTGAAGTCACTTTGCCTGTAACAGGTGCCTGAATCTCATTTTGCATTTTCATCGCTTCGAGGATCAAAATTACTTGACCTTCAACGACTTCATCACCTTGCTTGACTTCTACAGTGACAACTTTTCCAGGAATATTTGCAGATACGGTGCCTGATTTTTTCTTTTTTCCACCGCCGCTTCGCTTCTTCTTAGCGACAGGTGCAGCATCGGGGATCTCGATTTGGAAGGTTTTTCCTTCAACGGTAGCAGACCATGAAGTTCCTTCGCCTTCAATAGCGACTTCGAATTCAGCTCCATCAACAATCACTTTTCGAGTTTCAGTCATTTCTTCACTTCCATGGCGAGCGGCCAGCTCGTTTTTGCATCAAGGACGCTTGACCCATATTCATTCTTCGATGGTCTTGTGACCAGGCAAGGCCTGGCTTTCGTGCAATTTGTCCTGGGTCTTCACCCTCTTGCGATAACATTGAGATGACCGCTGCAATGGCTGCCATTCGGAGAGTGTCATCGTCATGTTCCATGTAATCGCCTCAAAGTGGAATGTTGCCGTGTTTACGAGCAGGACGTAATTCTTCCTTGTCGAGCAACATTTCGAGTGCCCTACAGAGTTTGCTTCGAGTCTGGTTCGGTTCGATTACGTCATCCAAATATCCGAGCGCTGCTGCAGTGTAGGGGTTTGCAAACTTCTCATTGAAGTCATCAGTGAGTCTTTGACGCTCCTGTTCCGCATTTCGCGAGGAGGATATGCGCTTGCGGTGAATAATTTCTACCGCTCCATCAGCACCCATCACTGCAAGTTCGCCTGTAGGCCAAGCCACGTTGTAATCACCGCGAATATGTTTCGATGACATGACATCATATGCGCCACCGTATGCTTTGCGGAGAATCACGGTGAGTTTGGGGACGGTCGCCTCAGCATAGGCGTAGAGGAGTTTGGCGCCATGTCGAATAATGCCACCCCATTCTTGGCTTGTGCCTGGCAAGAATCCGGGAACGTCTTCAAGCGTGATAAGTGGAATGTTAAAAGCATCACAGAATCGAACAAATCGGGCTGCTTTATCACTTGCATCGATATCGAGACATCCTGCTAGAACTTTCGGCTGATTTGCTACCACACCAACGGTATGACTGCCGAGGTGTCCGAAACCAACCACGATGTTTTGAGCCCAGTCCGCTTGAACTTCAAGGAATGCACCATCATCAAGAATTTCAGATATCACGTCAACTACATCGTATGCTTTGGCCGCTTGATCAGGCATAATCGTGTCAAGAGCGTCACACGAACGGTCAATTGGATCACTGGTTTTCTTATCAGGCGGCCGTTCAAGGTTGTTTTGAGGGAGCATATCGCACAAATCTCGTGCCAATTGAATAGCGGCCTCGTCATCGGGTGCCGAGAAATGAGATACCCCCGATTTGGCACCGTGAGTCGATGCGCCACCTAAATCTTCGAAGTTGACTTCTTCATTGGTCACCGTTTTGATAACTTCTGGTCCGGTAATGAACATGTATGAAGATTCCTCGACCATGATAACAAAGTCGGTGATTGCAGGAGAGTATACTGCGCCTCCAGCACATGGTCCCATGATGACTGATATCTGGGGTACGACTCCAGATGCGCGAACATTTCGGAAGAAAATTTCTGCATAGCTGCCTAAAGATGCTACTCCCTCCTGAATTCGTGCTCCTCCGGAGTCGTTGAGTCCGATAACAGGGCGACCCGTTTTTAGGGCCATATCCAGCACTTTGCAGATTTTGAGTCCGTGCATTTCGCCAAGAGAGCCTCCGTAGGAAGTAAAATCTTGAGCAAATGTGAACACTTGTCGACCGTTGATAGAACCGTGACCGGTGACGACACCGTCTCCAGGGATGATGTCCTTATCCATTCCAAAATCACGGCAACGGTGTTCAACCAATGCGTCAATCTCTTGGAATGTACCTTCGTCAAGCAAAACTTCAATTCGTTCACGAGCCGTCATTTTACCTTTGCTGTGTTGCCTATCTATTCGGTCTTGGCCACCGCCCATTTCACTGCGAGATTTACGATTTCGTAAATCTTGAAGTCGTTCTTCTGTTGATGCCATAGGCTTCCCAAGGGGGTCTACGAAAAACCCGCCCTTATGCGTTGCCGTTCAGAATGGTCGGTATTGAAGTTCTTAAGAGCAATCAATTTTGACGCAAATCAAGCCTTATTGCAGGCATGAGAACTCTTTGAGGGGGCGCGTTGATAGGGAGGCAGTACCTGCAACAACCATGAGCGAACCGTGGCGCATTGTTGTAGCAAAGCCCGGTCTTGATGGCCACGACCGTGGTGCTAAAGTTGTTGCACGAGCCTTACGAGATGCTGGTAATGAAGTGATTTACACTGGGTTGAGGCGCAGTGCCCAACAAATCGTTGACACCGTACGAGATGAAGACGCTCGGTTCCTCGGCCTTTCTTCGCTTTCAGGTGCTCATCAACATCTTTTCCCAAAAGTCTGTGAACTTCTCAAACAACAAGGATTGAATGATGTGATCGTCTTTGGAGGTGGAATCATTCCTCTTGATGACCGGGAGCCACTGTATGCGTGTGGGATTCGAGCCATTTTCGGACCCGGCACTCCAACTTCTGAAATTTTAGAATTTTTAGACCAAGCCACTCAACATGAGAACACTGGTGTTGGCCAAGACAGCGATTGGTATTGGACCTCATCGGCATGAGGTGTTTGAATGACGGATGATTTTCTCGCACAAGCCAAATCTGGCGACCGCCGTTCACTTGCTCGAACTTTAAGTGCCCTTGAGAATGGAACTTTAGATATTCATCATGCGCTCAAGATTCTTGGTCCAGTCTCTGATGTGTCAGATGAGAGTTGGCAAACCTTAGCCATCACTGGTGCACCAGGCGTAGGCAAGTCCTGTCTTTTGGATGGGTTGCTTCGTTCATGGGCTCAGGAAAATATTCGAGTTGCTGTGCTGGCAGTCGACCCTTCATCACCACGGACAGGGGGGGCTTTACTCGGAGATCGCGTACGAATGACAGTTGTTGATGATGTCAATCTCAATGGCCTGATTTATTTGCGCTCTGTTGCGACACGAAAAGCGTCTGGTAGTGTTCCTGTCATCGTTGAAGACATGACCAAAGTACTGTTGGCTCTCGGGTGGCAGAAAGTCATCATTGAGACTGTAGGTGCGGGTCAATCAGAAGTGAGATGTGCTGCTCTTGCTGACCGAATTGTTGTCGTGGAAGGGCCGGCGAGAGGAGATGGAATACAAGCTGAAAAAGCCGGTTTGTTAGAGTTAGCCGATGCTGTTTTAGTCAACAAGTCTGATCTGCCTGGTGCTGAATTGCACGCCGATGAAATTCGAGAATCCTTTGAATTGGGAATCGGCAATTCACCTCCAGTTCATCTAACCTCTGCTTTGCATTCCACTGGTGTCCAAGAGGCTGCAGCGATGCTCCTCACACTTTCTTCCTCTGGTCGTTCAAAACGTGCTCGGTGGCGGGAACGATTGCTCGCCCACCATGAACGAAAGATTCTGGAATCTCCAAAACTTGACGAAATACTCGAAGAATTGGCGAAGGGTTCAATTCTCTTGGATGAAGCGTTACGAAGTATTGGAGGTTCTCATGATGAGTGAACAAGTCGAATTGACCAACCCTGTCGAGCTTTCTGTGGGAGGGATGAGCGGACACATTTTCCGTAGGAGCATCCATGTTGGAATGATTCTGCTTCCCTGGATTTATTTTGAACATGGCGAAATGATTTCAGACAAACTTGGTCTTACCCTGCCACAGTTTGTTTCAACCATGGTTTTCATTCTGTTCATCCTCGAAGCCTTACGTCTTCAGTTTGGTATTACCATTTTTGGCCAGAGAGAATACGAGGCCAATCAGATATCAGCTCTTGGCTGGGGTGCATTTGGTATCGGAATAGTTTTTGTTATGGCGCCAATTGAAGCATATGCGTGGCCAATTATTCTTTCTTTGTCCCTAGGCGACCCATTTCTCGGCGAGATGCGACGTCGAGGTATGAGTACTCGTGATGTGGTGCTTTCATCAACCGCTTTACTGATTGCTGTTTGGCTTGCATGCTGGCATTTCTTTGGCACACCATGGTGGATGGCATTTTTCTTCGCTCCGTTGTGCGTAGCATCGGAATGGCCTCGTCTTCGCTACATTGACGATAATGCGACGATGGTTCTCATTCCACTTGGAATGATTTTGTTGCTCGAACCGTTTTTGCAACTTATGTGAACAGATTATGGACGGATATTTCCTCTCTATCCATATGTTCAAATGATGGATTGCATTGGCAAGGATAAGTGATGACCATGAGTGAAGAGACAGGAAGTTCAGAACCTCCTCAAATTGCTTACTTCGTAGTGTTTTCTATTGCAATTATTTTCCTCGCCATCTCCATGGTTCGATACCCGCTTTGGGGCCTTTAATTTCAAGCGATGCTTGAAGAAGGTTCCACCCCTCGACAGTTCATGTGTGGCATAGGTGGGATGTTCGGAGAACCCGACCCTGCTGTTGTTCAACGGATGAACTCACTTCTTCGCCACCGAGGACCTGATGGCAATGCAGTGTGGTCTGATGAGAATATTTCGCTCGGCCATACCCGACTTGCCATCGTTGACTTGATCGGTAGTAATCAGCCACTCAAAGGCTTACAGAGCGAAGTTCTCATTGTGAATGGGGAGATTTATAATTACGTCGAAATACGTTCCCAGAATCCTTCATACTCTTGGAATACACAAGGTGATTCTGAAGTTATTTTGGCGCTTCACCATTCTGCTCAATCACGCTCAAATGCACATTTAACCGCCCGTCAACATGCGGAATGGATTTCGCAACTCAACGGCATGTATGCATTCGCTCTCTGGGATGCAGGGTCACAACAATTACTCCTCGCTCGTGACCCGATGGGAATCAAACCTCTTGTTCGAACTTCAGTCGACGGTTCTCTCCTTTTCGCCAGTGAAAGTAAAGCTTTGAGAGCCCACGAGGGGCATATTCCTCAACTCGATGAACAGGCGCTTGTTGCACGCCTTGCTTGGGAATATCCGCTTGATGGAACTACACTTCTGAAAGATGTTGTTCAAATTCGGCCAGGTACCGTTGAAGTCTGGAAACTCGATTCAACAGGCTTGGCATACCTGGCAGACAGAGCAACCATTGAGTCGCAGAAGATTGATCCTGCAAAAGATTGGAATCCCGAACGTGATGCTGGCAATCTGCTCGAAACCTTTGTTGAAGGTGTATCAGAACGCTTGATGTCAGATGTCCCAGTAGGAATTGTACTTTCAGGTGGACTTGATTCTTCATTGGTTGCCGCAGTCGCTCATGAAGCGGCTGAACGAGCCCAACAACCTGTTCCAGCTTGCTGGACGGTTGCGGAAAGTGAAGATAATCCAGATTGGATGGCTGCAGAGGAGGTCGCATCAAGTTTCGATTTGATTCACCACCAACACATCCTTGAATCCGATTCATTTGACACACTACTTCCAGATTTATCTTGGCACGGTGAAGATCTCGATGTGACTGTCTTGTTCTTTCAACCGCTTTTCCAGAAGATGTCTCAACATGTAACGGTCGGGCTGTGTGGTCAAGGTGCTGATGAATTACACGCTGGTTACCCACGATATCGTGATTTGAAGCAGCATGGTGAAACAATCAATTCTCGCCTTGCTTCGATGTCTCACCCTTTTGCCCGACAGATAGAGAACAAAATGTTACCCGTGAACGATTCATGGTATTCCAAAGGTCACGCAGGCGACTCGCACACCAATTCACTTGAACAATTTCTTCAGTTCGAACTCGACCATGGGCAACTTTCCAATTTCCAATTACGGCTCGTTGACCGCCATTCTATGGCCCATTCACTTGAAGTTCGAGTACCTTTTCTCTCTTCCTCACATCGCCTTGCAAGCCATCGGTTACCGATGAAATGGCGTCTCCCTTCACACGGAGAAGAAAAAGCGGCATTACGCGCTGCTGCCTCACTGACTTCTCTCCCTCAACACATCGTACGCCGACCAAAATTACCGGCAGGACGTGCTACATCACCTCGCCTCATCGATAATCTCTTGGCAGAATTCAAACCGCAAACCGATGAATTAGTGGCGCGATATCCTCAGTTTTCAGGGGCTTTGCAAACACAGCCTGAAATAGCCTTGGGACTGGGTTTATTTGAAGCAGTTCACATTTTGGACCGAGGTTGTAAAAAACCCACAGGCTCAGCATTTGATTTGCTCAATGAGGTGATTGGATGACATTTGTTGACGAATACGCCGAATTACTTGAGAGCAAACGCTCTGAAATCGTAGCTTGGATGTCACAAAAAAGAAATGAAGTTCCGATTCCAATTTATGGCAGTGTTGACATTCGAGATGCGGGTTGGAAAGTCAGTGTGGTTGACGCCAATCACTTTCCTGCCGGTTTCAATAATATCGGTGATGAAGAGAAACCAAACACTGCTGTATTGCTCAAGACCCATATTCAACGTGAGTTCCCTGATTGCGGTTGGGTCCACCTTTACCCTGAATCTCACACGAGAAATACGGGCTATGTTGAAAACCTCATGGCAATAAAAGAGCTCTTGGAAATCGCAGGTTTCCGTTGTACTGTTGGTTCAGTTGATTTTGAAGATTTGGGACACTTAAACGGCATCTCCGGTCCGTTAAAGTTAGACCCTGTAGAATATATTGAGTTCGATGGGAAAGAGGTTATGCAAATTGATGGTAAGACTCCGGATTTGATTCTTCTGAACAACGACTTGACAGATGGACTCATTGAAGGTCTAGGTAGCCAAATTGTTTCTCCTCCTCCATC
Source organism: uncultured Candidatus Poseidoniales archaeon (assembly GCA_902520595.1). Taxonomy (GTDB): domain Archaea; phylum Thermoplasmatota; class Poseidoniia; order Poseidoniales; family Poseidoniaceae; genus MGIIa-L1. The sequence goes on from CABYOM010000006.1 coordinate 17,016, forward strand.
CATGGGATGGCACCGTCGAAGAAAATCTCAACATTATGAAGCACTGCAAGGGTATGTAGATGAAATGGCAGAAATGCTCGGTATCGATTCTTGGCACTTGATGACTGAATGGTTTGTTTCGAAAGACAAGTGTCTTGACAAAGAAGCATGCCGTATTGAATTGGCTGCCGAGGTGAATCAATTTCTTGATCGTCTTCGAGAGAAATATCTGGCGCTTGGCATCAAGCGAGAACCTGTTGCTTTCATCAAAAACGATAGAGGTACCTATGGGCTTGGAATCATGACCGTAACCAACGGTGAACAGCTGCTTCAATTATCAAACCGTAAAATGAAGAAACTGATGTACTCCAAAGGAGGTGTTGATGTTGAAAATTTCCTCATTCAAGAAGGAATACCTACCGTTTTGAAAAACGAACAGGATGCCCCAGTTGAACCGGTTGTGTACTTAGTCGATGGCCAAGCAAGTTCGTGGTTCTATAGAATTAATTCCAAGAAATCTGATATCGAAAATCTCAATTCTCCAAGCGCTCAGTTTGAATCCTTTTCACAATCTGGTGGCCAATACGGTGAGCACGCACACAGTTGGCATGCCTTGGTTGCAGAACTTTCCATGCTCGCCATGGGTAAGGAATTACTCTCTTATGGTAATGAATGAGACCCGTTCTTGCTAAAAACTGGACCCCCTCGTATTAACATGCACCGAGCGTGGGTCTACATTTTGACCATCGCTCTTGGATTGTGGTTTTCTGCAACGGCATGTAATGGACTTATTCCAGACCATTATGCAGAAGTTCCAGTTAATCTTTGGTGTTGGGGGCTTTTTGCTTGGCTTTATCGCAACGGTTCGAAAAAGCAACGCATCGAGATGTTAACGGTCGTTGCTATAGCCACTCCAATGGAACTGTTTTTCAGTGAAGTTTGGTTGATTTATGAATATCAGCGTGACCTCATGCCACTGTTTGTTCCTGCAGGTCATTATTTCCTTTTTGACTTGGGTCGAATGGCAGCTGATAAGATGAAAGAATCTTGGGCCATGCCTTTGCTGATGCCCTTTGTGCCATTGGTGATGTACGGTGCTTGGACTGGCGGAGATACTTCAGCAGTGTTCCTTTTGGTACTTGTTCTGGCATTCACAAAGTGGGGTCCACAACCGCGTTTGTATTCTGCGATGGCTTGGGCTGCACTGGCTATGGAATTATGGGGCACATACCTGGCAAACTGGACTTGGGCAAATGAGGTTCCATGGACAGGTCTGACAGCGTGGAATCCGCCTTTGCTTGTTGGTTCCTTTTACTGCTTAGGTGACCTTTTGGTAAACATGGCAGTCGTCAAGTTTGAAGGGAAGGACCGATTGGGAGTACTGCATGACCACCTCTGAGGAGTTGCGCAAACGTCGTGAAAAGGAGGCTGTACGCATCCGTACCTCTCTCAATCGACTTCGCGGAGAACAGCGTGCATCTATCAAAGGCGGTGAATCTGCAGTCGCATTTGTTGAAGAGCGTTCATGCATCGGTTGTGACCAGTGCACCATCGTCTGTGATGATATGGCAATCGAAGTGTACAAGGTACCTATGGCCAGCCCTCTTATCAAAGTTGAATCGAACCAAAAGGCGAAGATTTTGCGTGCAGATTGCACTGGATGTCGTTTGTGTGTTCTCGCATGCCCAACCGACGCAATTTCGATGATCGATCGTTGAGGTGAGAATATGTCAAAAAAAGATAAACAAGACACTGCTCAACGATTTGGTGGCGAGTTTGGACCGTATCGGAAAGAAGGAACACCCGGAGTCTCTCTCTCAACATTCAAGACGCTTGTGTGGACCTCAAACATCGGTGGGATGATTTTAGTTGTCATTGCCCTTGAGATGCTGTTTGTACGGCAAATGTTTGGCTGGGGTCTTGCATCACTCATCTTGGGTGTACTCATCGCTTTATTCCCGTCAAACTATGAGATTGTGGGTATGGAAGAAGGGCAAGCACCTGCACAAGATGACTGATTACACACGCATGACTGCATTGCACGTTGGACATTCAATTTGTCCTTCATAGTCACTTGGAACTTGTAATTCAGCTTCACATGAACTGCAACTTACAGTTGTCTTTCCGCTGGAATCACTGTTTGAACCAAGGATTCTTTCAATCGGTTCAGGCCATCCACTTTTCAATGTTGGAGATATCATCAACGGAAGTGCTACAATGACCATACATGAGACTGAGCACATAATTGAGGTGAGAACCATGCCATCACCCCACGCAATCGAAACAGGATTAACTTGGTCGCCGTGAAAAATGATACTCAATAATCCAGAAATTACGAGAACTCCAAGTGTGAAATTAATTCCATTCCGATATCCAGAGTAAGTCATTGCTCCCCCTAATAAAAATCCGAGACCAAGAATGAAAGCAATAGGTGAAAGAATCCACCCTAATCCTCCCATTCCTCCTACAGAGAATATGACGGCCCAGAACAAGCGAAAAATTGCATAGAGAATGATACAAATTCCAATTCCACTGGCAAGTTCGCTTTCTTTCTTAACGTAGATCATTTGTTGTTGAGGGTATGTACCAGGGGCATGTTGAGGGAAGGCTGGAGATTGAATCTGGGATTGTGCAGGTGGGAGTCCAACTTCGTCGTTCTCCATCAGTCGGATAACGACTTCTGATTTATTCCCAGATACTCGAAGACCTCTCTCTTTGCACAATGTTTTGAGCTGTAATAACGTCATATCGTCATAGTCCATAACCTATGTTAGGTAGATGAACAATTAAGCCTTTATCCGTTCTTCAAGCCTCAACTTCTGTTAGAGGAGTTGATTCAGTAGCCGCCTTTGCCTTCTTCGCTTCAACCTGGCGAGCAAGGAACGATACGACATCCAGAATCTCAATGTCTTCGTAGCGCTCATCGCCTTCAAATTTGAGACACTCAAAGTGCGATACACACTTTGGACATGATGTTAGCATCGTATCTGCTCCAGTCGACCGAATCTCTTCCATGCGGGACACACGCAGAGAGCGTGCATTCTCGTTACATGACATCATACTCGAGACACCACAACACATTGCGTCTTCGCCATGGTGTTCCATTTCAACAATCTCGACACCGTCAACGCCAGCAATCAGTTGTCTTGGTTCTTCATAGATACCCATTTGGCGTCCAAGTCGACATGGGTCGTGGTAGGTGACGGTTGTTTCTTCTTCGGCTTTGAGGTTCATGTCAAAACCATTTTCGATGAGGAATTCGGTTGTATGCATCACTTTGACGCCTTCAAGTTCATAGTCACGGGCAAAAGTTCGGAAACATTCAGCGCAAGAAGATACGAGAGTATCAATACCCGATTGCTCGATTTTCTTCTGATTGTAAGCCTTGAGTTTGTCAAAGACTTCATCCAAGCCTTGCCACTTTTGGTCGTGGCCACAGCACTTCAAGAAGTCACGTCCAAGATAGGATACGTCCATTTCCATTTCATCAAAGAGTGTGAATGCAGATGTCGTGGCGTCACCAAGATTCATTTCACCTTCATTGACATGAGAGAAGACCATTTCCTGATCAAGGTAATCAACACAGCCAGGGTAATATCCAATACTCGAGGAGAGTGGGTAGTCTTCGATGGAGATGAAGTCACTGTTTGCAGCTTCTTCTGCTTCTGCAGCAAGAACGGCTTGCAAGACAGTGTGTGCAATTTCCGCTTGGGGTCCTCCGACAATCAACGAACGTCGAATGTCAATGTATGAATCGTAGTCTACAAGTTGCGGACAAGCGTTTGTACAGGCGGTGCATGTTAGACACGAATAAAGAGGAACGCCGTCATCTTCATTGTTCCAAGAGTTGTAAATGATGTTGAGTTTATCTCCACCGTTAAACAATCGAACTGGACAAGCATCGTCACAAAGGTCACAGCCGTAACACTTGTTCATTTCAAACTCATATCCTCGTCCCATTGAGCGTAACAGAATAAACACCATTGCTCCAAAGGTCAGACAAGGTATGAACATTGAATAGGTGAGTTTTGCATCCAATGCCTTTGGATTTGTGTGGTAGGTTGGATTCTCAATTGCGGCGAATTGACTTCCACCTAGGGCCATGTCTTCTGCGCTGGAAAGGTTCACGGTTGTTCCAGCAAGGGTTGCAGGTGCATCGGCGTTCCAAACCAAGAGTGGTTGGAATGAGGCGATACCGAAAGAGGTTTCAGTTTGAATACTGTTGTTGAGTGCAAGTGCACCGCTTACAGTGACAGAGTAAGTGTAATCATAGTCACCAACAGGTAACTCAATTGTTGCACCAGCACAATTATCGAAAGAGGAAACAACAGAACCTTTGCTGTTGGTAACCGTCAGTGTTGAAGAAATCATACTCGCTGTTGCGATGTCGTTAATCTTGCGCTCAGAGGAACGGTATTCACAACTCAGGTCGGTAGTGAGTGTCTCAACGGTTTCATGGTGGCCATCAGGGAAGAGCGAGATGTCTTCAGTAACAGTAAATGAACCAGATGTTTCCCATCCTTCTCCACCGTTGAAGGTCGTTGTGCCTGCTGCAGCATTGATTCCATTTTCGGCATCTTGATGTCCATTGGCGTCATTGAAATCGGTGATGATATATCGAGCTGGTTGGTAAATCACCCAATCGAGCCACGCAGTTGTGGGCACTGTTTCAGATTCAGACCAACCCCGATCGTCGGTGAATTCATTGGTAGCATGAACGTGCACATCGGTTGGTTGCGTACGCATTGCTTCTAATTCGGGATAGTAATCGTGAGTCAAACCTTTGATAGTGAGCAATCCGCCTTGGTCCCAAAATCCATCATCATACGTATCCCAAGTTGCCACAGTTCCAGCAGTTGCAATCAGAAGCGTTCCAACAAGGATTTGCTTTGCATGACTCGGTTTGAATCCTGCACCCCAGGCTTTCACCATGAGTCCGCGAGCTAAGAAATAGATACATATCCAAGCTAGAACGCCTGTCATCACCCACGGGATCGAGTTGAAGGCATCAGCCACCCAAGGTTCTCTCGTTCCGCACAACAGGTCACCATGGCTATCCAACTTACAATAATCTGAACGATTTTTCGCATAGAGTTCAAGGAAAATATTGATCGAAAATACGGAAATGAACCAAATGTGAGCCAGATAAACGGCACCTGCAGTTGCGAACCAAGGATCTTCAACAGGTCGCTTTTCACGGCCGCCAAGGAATGGAGGCAGTGCGAGGATACTCACGGGGATACCAGTGAGTGCTGCGCCCCACCATGCAGCGTTCCAAGGGAACACAGGTTGGCCAACGATTTCACCAATGAAACCGGTTGGCACTGTGAATTGAGGGAGATATTCACCCCAACGCAGGTATCCGTATGAAAACAACACATACCAATCAGGGAAAACGAACCCTGCCTGAGCATATGGGTCAGCAGCACTGTGGAGTGGAGGTGGAATGAGCCAAGCGTAAAACAGCAGAACTGCAGCCATGAAGGCGAGCAGAATAGTATCTCTCAAAACTTCATGCGGCCAGAATCCATGCCCTGTACGCGTACGCTTTCGTTTACCTGCAACCTCTTGTAACTGTTCTTTCTCTTCCATGTAGGAAGTAGCAACACGCCCGAAATTCTCGATTAGTCCCATGTTATACCCTCCAATATCAATGCGGTTCAGCAATGCCTTGCACCCAGACAATAAATAAGTGGATAATGATCAGTGTCGTCACGATAACCGGAAGGATGAACACGTGAATGAAATACATTCGAGTGACTGTTCGAGCGGTAAGTGATGAGCCGCTAAAGAGGAGGGTTGCGATATATTTGCCAACCAAGGGGCTTGAGTTCGCAAGATTGATGCCAATAACGGCAGCCCCATAGGCAAGAGAATCCCAAGGCAAGAGATATCCTGAATACCCGAAAACGATGGTGAGTGCCATCAAAGCTACTCCAATCAACCAGTTTAATTCTCGAGGGTTGCGGTATGCGCCGGTGAAGTAGACGCGACACATGTGCAGGAATACACTTGCGACCATGAAGTGCGTACACCAGTGATGGACAGCACGAATAATGTAGCCGAATGGGAGTTCAGTCATGATGAATTGCATACTTGCGTAAGCAGGCGAAGGGTCTCCTTCTCCTCCAGGAACGTAGTATATGCCAAGGACTGTTCCTGTAATGACTAAGATAATGAAGGAAAGGAATGAGATTCCGCCGAGGCAATACAAAGGATACCAATACCAAATGATTCGTAGTTTATACTTCTCTGCGTGAGAAAGAGGCATCTGACGGTGCATGTTGTAATATGCGCCTTTCGACATGTTCCAGTAGTCTTGCAGACGGAAACGGGTGTCTAACCATGAGAATACCCACAGGAACAATCGTTCAGCAAAACCCATCTTTCCAGTTGATTCAACTGCTCGAAGAATTTCACGGCGTGGGGTGTCGCTGCTCTCTTGGCGCAGAGTGAGTGCAACAAGTACAACCACAAAGGCGATGAAGAACCAAAGAATCCAAAACATTGTTGTCATCATAATCACCTCAGTCGCAATACGTATACCAGTCAAGATAGTCCGTTATGCCCTCAATAACATCTCCATTCAATACAATCGGGATAATAGGGAGTCCGACTGGTGCGGGTCCACCAGCCTTTCGGATGCCAGCATAGTTAAATGTGGCCCCATTTGAACGGTTTCGGTTTGTGTTCATCTCAAGCACTGTTGGGTCAAATCGTGACGAATGGCAGATACAGAACAGTTTCGTGCCGCCATCATCACCGCCCCCGGGCGTCCATGAATCGTCAGTGAATGAGTTTGAAACAAGTTGCCAACCAGGGATGCAGCACAAATGGGTGCAGCGGCCAAAAATCATGACCAAGTTATCCGATGGCAGCAGTCGAGGGTCGGTATCACTCAAATCTTCAAAGTGTCCGATCGTTTTACCGGTTTCATCAACACCTTCTGTGTATTGGAACCGGGCCTTACCGTTTGAAAGCGGAGTCGATGCATATTTTGAATGGTTGACGTAGGTGACAACAACAGGAACGCCGTTCCATATTCCTGCAGCACCTGAGGTTTCGGTGTTTGATTTTGCAGCTTCATCAACGAAATCTTGGCGAGTCATCACCTGTTCATGCTTTGCTCCATACCATGCGGAGTCTTCTCGTCCCTTCGCCCAGAACTTGACACCAAGTTCTCCCTCGGTGGAACCGCCTGGTGGCAGTAGAATGGCTGCAAAACCAAGCACGCCGAGTGATGCGGCTAGTACACCAGTAGCGGTATTGAACCCGTAGCGCAAGAATTGCCGACGATTGACAGTCGCTGATGTCGATGCATCATTGGAGCCTCCGGAAGAAGGAGCCGGTTTGAGGTCATATTCACGTGCCATGTCCTATCACCACTTGTACTCCTTCCAGTCCTTCTGGTGCTCAGGTACGAATTTATTCATTCCATGCTTAACAATGATTGTATCTGGTAGGACGAACTTGAGATAAGCCATTCCCATGAGGCAAAGTGTCACGAGCATCATTGCAAGGTGGTAAGCAAGTTGTTGCTGATCCCAGCCTTTTGCAAGGCCGTAAATCATTGAGAATACCCAGAAACACGACCAGAATAAGCCCCAAGAAAAGAATATGATGATGAGATTTGAAGCGCCGGATGGTGCCAATGAGGCGCTAACAATCGTTCCAGATTCTGCGATGTTGAATACACCATGGTCGATGGCAGATTGCATCTGGTCTTCGGTGAGCGAAGCATCTTCCAATGCTTCTCGGGCATCTTCAACACTGACTTTGCCGCTGGCAACTTTCCGAAGGAGTGTGGTTATTGTGTCATCCATCATTGATCACCTCGTCGCATGAGTTTGTAACGCAGCCGCAACTGATTTGTTCGACCAGTGTAGGATGTTGAGAAACTGTAACGCAGCATGAGTCCAGCAAAAATGATCACGAGAATCACAGCGCCGAATCCAAGAAGTCCAAGCCAATGCGCTCGCAACTTTGCACCCATGTGATGTAAATCAACTCCATGGTGGTCAGGTTCAGGAGGACTGACATTTCCATCACCTGCAAACAGAGTTCGTGTTCCAAGCGCGCTGGTTGAGTCGCTGCCTTCTTGCATTGAGAACAGTAATTGATTCCATTTGTCTTCTTCTCCGCCGCCGTTATTCAACTGATCGCCGTTTACTGAATTACCTGTAATCCAGAAGTCAACGCTGCCTGTTCCTGCCTCGGGGGCTTGCCAAGAGAGCGTCCACATCCGATCAGCCTTACTGGCAGATGCCTCGGTGTGAGTAAGCGTTGTGACGTCCTCGTCCCAGTTTTGCAAACCGTCACCGGAAAGAGCGCCAGCACTGATGCGCATGGCAAATCCTGCGGTATAGGTTCCAGTAGCAGCGGGTCCGCCGATGATTTGAAGCGTCATTTCATAGGTCTCGCCAGCAATCCATCCGTAGGGGACATCGTCGAGAATAATCTGGACAGAATTATCAGCCGCGCCATTGTGGCAAAGACAGCCTCCTTTAGCTACGTCGTCTATGGTTTCTCCGGCGTTGTCTTGGGCTCCTCCAACGCCGCTGTGAAGCGAGGAAACAAGGCCGGGTACAAGCAGCAAAACCGCAAGAACGAGGATTACTCCCGAACGTGTAGAAAATGTGCTTACGCGCATTGCATCACCCAATTGTTTGAACCCACTCGCAAGTGCCCCTTAAACATTACCAGTGTGAACCATCAATAACACCTTCGCAGTGCCCCGTTTTTTTAGGCGAAAAAAGTTCGTAAAAACCGTTGGTAATCCACTCATTTTCCTCTCCAAAACTGCGTAATTCCGATGCTGGAGATGGGAGGCTTCTTGAAGGTCCACCCTGAGCGCGACAACGAGACCACGATGGCTGCCCACTTTGACAACACCTATGAGTTGACTTCTGAACAACTGGAGCAACTGGATCAGGCGGAAGAGATGATGCTTCGAAACGATCTTGGAGCTGCTGAAAAATTGCTGCTTTCTATGATCGGAGACGAACCCGATTGCATCCCCATTCTTTCCAATCTCGGTCATCTTTACGGCCGTCACCTTTCTGAATTTGAAACAGCAATCGAATATTACGATAAGGTGCTTGCATTGGAGCCAGACAATGCTTGGGCTAGAGACGCACGTCGCCGATATTTGCGATATGTCTGACAATACTCAACACTGCAAAGTTCATTGAGGTTCGGCTGGATGGCCCTCTATGGAAGCGTCTCACATCCTCATTGCTGGAGTGGGTGGCGTTGGTTGTTCTTGGGCAAAGGGGGCGCATGCTCGATGCGAAGATTTTGCAGACATCTGTTTGGTAGATGCTGATGATTCGAGTTTTGAAAAGAATGCCTCAGCTCATTTGTTACGGTTGGGGCACGCACTTGATTCAATGGGTTGTGCAGCGCTCCCTCCGTTAGCAGAACAACGAATGCGGGGTTTGTCTGCACTTGCAAGAACCGTCCTTGAACCCGTAGAGTTGGTTCTTTTGCTTGTTGGCCTTGGTGGTGGCACTGGAACAGGTGCGGCGCATGAATTTGCCCGTCAAGCACGACAATCTGGTGCAATTGTTGTCGCTGTTGCTGCTCTGCCTTTCGACGTTCAAGAAACCCGTGCAACCATCGCCGAAGAGGGCTTAATGCGACTCGAGAAAAATGCTCATGTAACTGTCCGGCTTTCGCTTGAACGACTCGCTCGTCAGGCAAGAGAGCGTGGAACTGCATGGCAAATGGGAGCCGAATGGGTCGAGGATCTCATCGAGGGTCTGGTTCGTACATTGATGAGAATGGGACTTATTAACTTGGATTTGATGGATTTACGAGCAATTGTTGAAAAAGATGGAGAAGCGACACTGCTTGTCGGTATTGGGAAACCGGATGACCCTGAAGGGATTCTTGAATCTGCCATGATGGCGCCACTCGCTGAATTGGACGTCGGTGGTGCTCGAGGATGTTTAATTCAGGTTGAAGGCGGTGTTGGGATGACTATAGGGCAACTTGATGAAGTTGCCAACATGTTTACAGAAGCATTAGATCCGAATGCGCAAGTAATTCTTGGTGCTCGTGTAAGCGAAGATCTCGAAGATACAATTCGAGTCGTTACACTTCTTTCAGGAATTCATTCAGAATCTTAGTCCTTAATTTCGATAACATCATCCCACTCGACATCTTCGCTAATTGTGGGGCCAACATTTCCGTCCCATTCGACTTCAATAGATTGGTCGGAAACGTCTTCCAGTTCTTCCAAATCCACCGACTCTTTACTTGAATCTTCAGATTCAGCGGGGCTCTGAGAGGATTGTGATGTTCGAATTGAAGATACAACAAGGTCATGTTGGTCAAGAATTTGCGCCAAAACGCTTCTTTGCATCCAAGTTATGGTGAGTAGAGCAATGATATGTCCGGATACCATAACGGTTGTAATGTCATTGAAAGCCGTTGCCAGCATTGCAACACTACCTGCATATGCGTAACCGAATGAAAGCCCCCAAGGGAGCGCATTTTCAGTTGAGAGCAGTTTGAATTTATCTCCGACTGACTGAGATGTAATTGACCAAATGGCCATAAATACAGTGAACATCATCAACAACGCTTCTTCAATGAACACTTCAATCGGACCGGGAGACATAACCAGTTGCCGCCATACCGTGAGAAGGTGCCACGTGGCGAATATGTGAGCGAAGAGAGTCCATCTGGAAGAAAACTGCTTCAGTGCTTTGTCACGAAGTGCCATTTGGCGGTATTTCCAGGTCCATGCAACAGTTAAGCCATAGACGCCGATGGCTGTAAAGAAGAATCCAAGATTTGAGACAATTGCATTTACAACATCAAATTGCTGTTCGTAAATCGATTGAAAAGCCAGTATCCCTAAAACTGAAAGAGAGAAAACGATGAAACTTTGAGTAAGAATCATTATTTTGATATTTCCGGAAGTGGTTTCCTTCTCCGGCAAATTCTTTGCTGCTTTCGATGAAGCCCAAGAGCCGAAAGAACGTCCTTGTGCAACTGCCCACAGTACAAACAGCGAGCCCAAACTCAGGGGTATGGCAGCCGGCAAGTCAAAGGCAGAATCCCCTGGGAAAAGCATCAAAATAAGTATCCCAAGTATGCCGGCAATCGTTAACGGGAACAAGCAAATTTTGAAACTCGAAAAGGGTCGCATGATTGGACTCGATTTTTCTTCATCCCCTGTGTGAGATAACGTGATCCATGCTTTCACTTTCTCATTACTCGAAAAAATGGCAGTCACTGCATATCCACTGGACAGAGAGATGAATCCTAATGCAGCCACATCCCCTCCACTCGATGTATTTGCGATGATGTAAAGTAACGTGGAGGCGATGGATATAAGCGCAAGGTGGGGAAGAGTTTTGGGGGAAAGTAATGTACCCATGAGGCGGAACAATGAAGTCTCATTTGCCGCCAAGTTTGTGAGGGCGTCGTTTACTTCTTCGGAAGGCGTTAACGGCGCTTCTGCATCCTCCATGCCCAAGCCTCTCATTCCTCTATTTTCATTCTATGCACGAATTTGACGGTCAAAGGTATTGAAGGAGGAGTTCATGGATTGCATGATGGCAAAGCGTTTGTCAAAGGCTCTGCGCGGAAAACGCCGTTGGATCGGTGTTGAATGCACTGAACGATTCACATCACGCGCATCTCTGGAAAAACAAATTTTGAGCATTCTTCAAACCAACGGTTTATCGGATAATTTTCGATTGATGGACTTTCACGCGTGTGGCTCAGATATCTCTCAATCGGCGTGCAAGAACTTAGAACTTGATGAGCAAAGAGGTTTTGCCATTCTCGAGATACCTCTCCCATCGTATCACGCAGTTCGGCAATGCTTTGGAACTGAGACTTCACTCTCACTACACGGAATTCTCACTCGAACCACCAGTGGCAAAATTCGATTGGTGCGGGAACGACTGATGTTACCTCGGCCAATTCGCAAAAATTGATACCACCACCTTCATTTGTTTTCGCCTGTTGGTCGTGACATGGCTGGAGGCGGAAGTGCACCTGCGATGAAGATGAGTGATGTGTTCATTCTTCTGGGTGTGACTTTTTTGCTTGGCGGTCTTTTCATTCACGGATTAGTCTCACCTGTAGGAGTTGATTCTGAATCTGAAGCTTATACCAGCGGAGCGTCATTACTGAAAGGTGATTCAATGCAATTTACGATTGAGGCTGTCGACCAATCTTCATTCAGCATCGAGATCTTCGATGAGGGGGGGTCGGTCCTTTTGACTGAATCTTTTGACCTTGCCAGTGGAGACTCGGAGTCGATTGATTTTGAAGCTGATGAGAAAGGATTCTACTCGTTTTCCATTGAATTTTCAGATGGCTCTGGTGATGTTCTGGTCGATGTGGACCGCAAACTTTTGATCGATTTCATCATCTATCCACTCGGTGCGGTATGTATCGTGTTTGGTATTGCTAAGAGGAAAGATGAGCAAGGGAAAGAAGCACTCGATGCCGTGTTGGAACCAAGCGATTAATACGTATCGTAATTTGACCAAATTACGTGTTCTCCATCTTCGATAGTGTGCAACTTTTTTGGAGCCTCAAGAAGCGTCATTTTACCTTCTGTATCAATCGAGTTAAATTTCATCTCAGTGTCTCTATAGAAAGGCTTTCCTAAGACCTCTAGTGTAGTTCCAAAAACCTCTGAATAATATTCTAAAAAACTCTTCTTTTTAACATCATTTATTCCTGATTTTTGTTCAAACCAAGAGGCGACAGATGCTTGTATTGAACGTTCAAATTCTGGCAGGGTAATACCCTCATTTATCTCTTCGAGTGTTGCAATGGAATACTCGTTTTTATGGAGTTCTGTAGATGAGACATTACACCCAATCCCAAGGATTGCCCGAGTTACTTTTCCTCGACTCGAACTTTCAACCAAAACGCCGCCTACTTTTCGCAATTCACCTTTGACCAGTAGCAAGGCATCATTCGGCCATTTGAGCACGACACTCGCATTTTCCGGGCACGAGGAATTGATGGCTTCATGTAATGCAAGTCCTCCTTGAAGTTGAAGCAATCCCGGACTTGAAATTGAACTGCTGTCATGAATAACCCAAGATCCTGCAAAAGCTACATCTTCATGGGACCATGGTCTGCCGCGACGACCATGGCCTGCAAGTTGGCGGCCTGCTTGTAGAAAACTCCCTTTTGGATGCATTGAGTTGAGTAAAAAAGTGTTGGTTGAATCGATTTCGGTTTCATACAATTTCGCTTGTTGCTCAAACGGTCGCCAAAGAGCAAAAACTTCGAGGCATTCCCCATCTTCTAAGCGTTGAACAGAGACGCTACGAATTGCAAAACCTTCTCGTATACACGTCGTTCGAATTCTCCTGCTTCGTTCATTTCGAGAAACGAGAAGAAAAACGGTCCCGCCGTCGGCTAAAATCGTCGTAGTATTCAGTTGCATGAGTAAGCGAGAAACAAGACCTTTTTGATCGGTATCTAAGAGCGCTGCTTCCTCAAGGGGTCCCAAATGAGGCGAGTCCTTAGCAGGAACCAAATAAGGTAGATTCCAAATGATGACATCATGTCGTTTATCTCCCGCCCATTGACTGACTTCTCCGTCAATAAGTGGACCTGGTCCGCCTTCATTAACCGTGATTTTAAGGTCGTTTTTTAGAGACGAATTACGACTGCTCGCAACTGCAAAAGGATTGATGTCACACGCAGTTACTGAAAAACCAATTTGTGCAGAAAAAAGAGAAATTGCGCCTGAGCCACAACCGATCTCGAGTAGGTTTTTTCCTCTGGGTTGATCGTAGTTGTGAAGCACGCTTGCAAGTAAGTCAGTATCTTCTCGAGGCGGATAGACAGTGGGAGGAATTGTAAGGTGAATTTCTCGATTTTGAGGCGTGGTCCAAATTCGGTCCTCAGCAACCCTGTCGAGCCGCTCAATTTCTTGTTCGGCGTCGAGAGAGCCGAAGTATTCCTCCTCTACCATTTGGTCCATTTCGGGCCAAGCATTCTGAGTCTTTATGACTATCCAATACTATCAAATCGTGCAACCCGCCTCTAAAACCAGTATTTTCATTGAAAGAAAACTACAAAACCAATCGACACCTCTACACATCGGGCCAAAGAGTAAGTTGCGCAAGGTATAAAAGCAGTAGCAAAGTCGGGCAAAAAGCCCAAGTTGCTATTTTGGGCCTGTAGCTCAGTCAGGTAGAGCGTCGGACTTTTAATCCGATGGTCGCGGGTTCGAACCCCGTCAGGCCCGCCTGATTGGGTTTCTGGGCAAAATAGCGGGGTTATACGGGGTCTGAGCATGGTAGTAAAAAGCGCAACAAAAAAGCGTCTCATGGAGCTTGGAGTCTCCGAAGAGTTCGCACATAAACTAGCAACTGATCGAAACATGACTGACATCAAGGCGATGTCTTCTGATGAAGTCGCATCGACACTCGGTGTTTCCAAAGATTCTGAACAATTCATCAATACCATGTCGGTCATCGCCGAGCAAGGTTCACGTCGCCGCTCGAAATCGAAGAGTAAGAAGATTACAATTCGTGCCAAGGCTATCGATGACTTCGACCGTCCTGAAATTACCATGCGATTCAATGCTCTCAACCACATTTTGGTTCCTCACCAAGAGTTGGTCGGCGAAGCAAATATTTCTGTTGAAGACCAATTCGCCGTCGAAAGCGAAGAACTCGCTCCGTGGGAAATGCTTCAGGAAGACAGCGAAACAGGCGAGCCACGATTGGCTAAAGAGTGGTTGCCGAAGATTCTCATCACCGACCCGGTCGTTCAAGTTATCAAAGAAACGGCAGAAGCCCAAGACAATGCTCGTCTTGCTGCTGACCCAGACCACAAACCACTCGCCGCAGGTTGGATCGCCGACCGCGTACTGAAAGTTGTCCGCAAGTCTCCATCTGCTGGCAAAACCGTTGCTTATCGACTCATCGTAGAGGGTAACTAAGGAGGTATTATCATGCAAGAAATAATTCAATCATTTTTCAAAGAACGTAGCCTCGTCAACCACCAACTCGCATCCTATGACGACTGTATCCCGTCTGGCGACAATTCCATTTCCCGTATGGAAAAAATCATTCGCAACATCCGTGTTGGAACCGATGAAGAAATCATCGATGATGATGGTGGTTACATCAAACTTGACGTTGTCGATCACGATATCACCATCCGTTTGAAGAACATCAAACTCGGCGAGCCAACCATTCGTGAAGCAAACGGTGCTGAACACCCTTCTTCGCCTATGGAATGTCGACTTCGCAAGTTGACCTACATGTCTCCAGTCACCATCGATTTCCAAATCTCACGTAACGGTGTTCCTTCACCTGTCGAAGCAGGAGTTCAAGTTGGTAGTATGCCAATTATGGTTCGTTCAACCCGATGTAATTTGCATGCAAAGCACATTGCTGGAGAGCGACAACTCTATCCAACCACCTCATCTGAAGACGCTGCTATGTGGGATGAACTTCTACGAAAGCGTGGCGAAGACCCTCTTGACCCAGGAGGCTACTTCATCATCAACGGAACAGAACGTGTCCTCATTTCTATGGAAGACCTTGCACCAAACCGTGTTACTGTCGAAATCAACAAGCGATATGCTAAGCGCACAGAAGTTGCTAAAATTTTCTCTCAGAAAGACGGAATGCGCAAGCCGCTTAATGTTGAAAAGCGACGTGACGGAATGCTCATGGTCAAAATCAGTACAGCTGGCACGACTGCAATCCCTGTCGTTCTCTTGATGCGAGCACTTGGAATCGAAAACGACCAAGAAGTGTTCCAGACAGTTGCAGGTCCAACTGAGACGTTCAAGTATATCGTCGCAAACCTCAATGAAGTCAATGACAATGAAGAATATGCAGTTCAATCAATGGTCGAAGCACACGAATGGTTGCAAAAGAAATTCGCTGCTGGGCAACAAAAGGAATACCGTGAACAACGTGTTAACCAATTGCTTGACCGTGAACTTCTCCCTCACTTGGGTGACCAACCAACCGATCGTAAGAAGAAGGCTATTTTCCTAGGACGTATCGTTCGACAAGTTCTTGAAATGGCTTTGACAAACCGTGAGCCGAACGACAAAGACCACTACGCAAACAAGCGTGTCCGTCTTGCAGGAGACCTTATCGAAGATTTATTCCGTGTTTCATCAGGGCAACTCGCTCGAGATTTGAAGTATCAACTTGAACGCCACCACAACCGCAAGCGTGAACTGAAAATCACTTCTTGCCTTCGACCGGATGTTCTCACTTCCAAGATCATGCACGCATTGGCCACAGGTAACTGGGTTGGTGGACGTTCTGGTGTCAGTCAACTGCTTGACCGAACAACCTACCTTGCATCTCTTTCGCACATGCGCAGAGTCACCTCTCCACTTGTTCGAAGCCAACCTCACTTCGAAGCACGTGACCTTCACCCAACACAATGGGGCCGATTATGTCCGAACGAAACCCCAGAAGGACAAAACTGTGGTTTGGTAAAGAACGCAGCTCAAATGATCGATATCTCGGAGCATATCAGCGAAATCGAAGTTCGTGAACAACTTGACGAACTCGATGTTAACAGCGAACTTGAAGATTGGAGTTCTGGTGACCGTATTCACGTTAACGGTGATATTTACGGTATTCACAAGAACGGTAAAAACTTGGTTCGCCACTTCAAATCCGCTCGTCGGCGAGGAACCATTCCCGCTGAAGTATCGATTCGCCACGACAAGGAGAACAAGGACATTTTCATCAACACCGACAAAGGACGTATTCTGCGACCTTTGATCATCCTCTATGACGGGGCACCTCGTTTGACAGGCGACCACCTACAAGCTTTGCGTGAAGGTGAAATGACGTTCAAGAACTTGGTCAACGAAGGTGTTGTTGAATGGGTCGATGCTGAAGAAGAAGAAGACCTTCTCATCGCAGCTCGTCCATTCGTTCTTCCTGAGACAATTCCGTCTGGTCCTTTCGAAGGTCGTCCACTGACAAATGAAAATGTTGAGTGGGTGAATCTTGGAGAGCCCGGTGCTACTGAGGCTAAATTAGTAGCAAAGGTCCGCATGCCGAATGGTGATTGGGAATCTGCAGAGGTTTCAGTCCCTCTCATGTATGATGAAGAATACACACACTGCGAAATTGACCCTCAACTTGTTTTGGGAGTTTGTGCATCACTTATTCCTTATCCGGAACACAATTCCACTCCACGTGTTACTGGTGGAACAGCCATGGTCAAGCAATCGCTTGGTCTGCCAAGTTCCAACTATCGTATGCGTCCAGACACACGTGCGCACATTTTGCACTATACTCAGACATCGATTACACGAACTGCGGCTATGGAGTCTACTCATTTCGATGAGCGCCCTGGTGGTCAAAACTTCATCGTGGCAATCATGTCGCTTCATGGATACAACATGCAAGACGCAGTCATCATGAACAAAGGTTCAGTTGACCGTGCTCTTGGACGTTCAACATTCAACAGGACATACAACGCTGAACGTCGTAGATTCCCAGGTGGTCAAGTCGAAGAAATCGAAAAGCCAGGTAGTTCTCTGCAAGAAGTCAAGGGACTCAAACCTGAAGAGTCCTACCGACATTTGGAAGCAGACGGTCTGCCGTTGCCAGAAATGTATCTTGAAGGCGGAGATGTGCTGGTTGGTAAAACCAGTCCACCTCGTTTCCTTGAAGAATCCGCAGGTGGAGCTTTCTTACTCGCTCAAGAACGTCGTGAATCATCAATGCTCGTTCGCCATGGTGAGAAGGGATGGGTCGACAATGTCTATGTTACCGAGTCTCTCGACTCCGGTCGCTTGGTCAGAGTCATGGTCCGAAGCCACAAAGTTCCTGAAGTTGGTGACAAGTTTGCATCTCGACACGGTCAAAAGGGAGTCATTGGACGACTTGTTGAACCTGAAGACATGCCGTTCACTGCCGATGGAACCGTTCCTGACTTGATTATTAACCCGCACGCAATTCCGTCTCGAATGACTGTTGCTCACGTTTTGGAAATGATTGGCGGTAAAGTTGGTTCATTGGAAGGTCGCCGAATTGATGCTACTGCATTCCGCGGTGAAAAAGAAAGCAGCCTCCGTGATGGACTTGTTCGTAACGGACTTGCTCACACCGGCCGTGAGACAATGATTAACGGTGAAACTGGAGAAGTCTATCCTGCTGACATCTTCATCGGCTGTATCTACTATCAACGATTGCACCACTTGGTGTCTTCAAAGATTCACGCTCGTTCTCGTGGTCGTGTCCAAATCCTCACACGTCAACCGACTGAAGGTCGAGCACGTCAAGGTGGTCTACGATTCGGTGAAATGGAACGTGACTGTTTGATTGCTCACGGTGCATCTATGGTTATCAAAGACCGTCTTCTGGATGAATCTGACGGAATTGACATGTATGTCTGTGCTCAATCCGGCCACATTGCCTGGTATGATCCGAAACGACGAACTTATGTCAGTCCAATCCATGGTGATGGTGCTGAAGTCTACAAAGTACAAACCTCGTATGCATTCAAGCTGCTCCTCGACGAAATGAAGAGTTTAGGTGTGGCCATGAGACTCGAACTGGAGGACCGACGATGAGCCAAAAAAATACAATGATTCCGAAGCGTATCGCTCAGATTCGCTTTGGCCTTATGGAACCCAAAGAAATCCGACAAATGTCTGCCGTTGAAGTGAAAACTGCGGACACATACAAAGACGATGGTCACGCATACCGCCAAGGTTTGATGGACCCTCACATGGGTGTCATTGAACCGGGATTGGTTTGTCCTACTGACAACTGTAAGTATGACGAGTCGCCTGGTCACTTTGGTCACATTGCGCTGGAACTTCCTGTGATTCACATTGGTTTCGTTAACTTGATTAAGACTGCTCTCAAAGCAACTTGCTCCAAGTGCAGCAAGATTTTGTTGCACGACACGCCAAGTACTCACCCCTCAAATCCTGAACTGAGTGAGCAAGACTACTACCGAACCCGTATTCGTGATATCATCATTAAGCACGGTGTAGGTTCAACTGAATTTTCAAAGATCATCAAAGAAGTTGAAAAGATTACCACTGGAACTCGACGCGGACAATGTATGCACTGCCAAGCTATGCAAGGTAAAATCATGCTTGATAAACCAACTACATTCAAAGAAAAGATTGAGTCCCAAGGCGCCGGAAAAGGCGAAGTTGAGCGAAAGCTGAACCCACGAGACGTCCGTGAATGGCTCTCTGCAATTCCTTCCGAGCATTTGATTTTCATCGGAATGGATAAGGACAATCGTCCAGAATGGACTGTACTCAAGGTTCTTCCCGTTCCACCGATTACAGTTCGACCTTCGATTACACTCGATAGTGGCGACCGCTCTGAAGACGACTTGACGCACAAATTAGTCGACGTTCTACGTATCAACCAACGTCTCCGTGAAAACAGAGATACTGGTGCTCCTCAATTGATTGTCGAAGATTTGTGGGAATTATTACAATACCACATCACCACCTACTTTGACAACCAAACATCCGGTATTCCTCCGGCTCGACACCGTTCAGGTCGAACACTTAAGACATTGACACAACGCTTGAAGGGTAAGGAAGGACGTTTCCGTAGTAACTTGTCTGGGAAGCGTGTTAACTTCTGTGCTCGTTCCGTTATCTCTCCAGACCCATACTTGGGTGTTAACGAAGTTGGTGTTCCAAAGAAGATTGCCAAAGAACTGACCGTTCCTATCCGTGTTACTTCTCGTAATCGAGAACAAATGCGTCAAATGATTCTACGTGGACCTGATGTTCACCCTGGTGTCAACTACATTATTCGCGGTGATAACCGTCGTGTTCGAATTAACCAACGAAGTCGATTGATCAATGCAGGATTCCGTTGCCACAACCCAGAGTGTAACGAAGAGACAACTTTGCGTCCTGACATGCACCAATGCCTTCCAGCCCCGAACTTCTTGCCAGGTCTTGTCATCAAGCCAGAGATTTTTGTTAATCCTGTTGATGGTTCCCAAGAAACCAGTTACGTTGTCGACGATGAAGCAACTCTTGCCAACCTTCGAGGTGAAGACCTGAATGCTCAGAAACTCCCTGAAGACGATCCAAGGGCGAAACTCCACTACCGCTGGATGCACGAATTGGCACAGGCTGACAAAGTACATCCTGACCCTCACCCAGAGCATCTTGAGGTCAGCTGCCCTCACTGTGGCAGTCCTGCTGATGAATGGGGCGACCGCACTGGTGTTGAAGACCGTCTTGCAACCATTGACCGCAACGGTAATCCGAAACCGGGTCTTTTGGTTGAACGTCACTTGATTGACGGCGACGTTGCAATCTTCAACCGACAACCATCGCTTCACAGAATGTCGATGATGGTCCACGAAGTTCGAGTTATGGAAGGTCACACCTTCCGATTCAACTTGGCGGTTTGTACACCCTACAACGCTGACTTTGATGGTGACGAGATGAACCTTCACGTTATTCAATCTGAAGAAGCACGTGCTGAGGCTAAGATTTTGATGCGAGTGCAAGAACACATCCTCACTCCTCGATATGGTGGTGCAGTTATTGGTGGTATTCACGACCATATTTCCGGTGCTTACTTGCTCTCACGTCCAGGGACACTCATTAGCCGTCGTCACGGTTTGGAAATGATTGGAAACATCGGTTGGACTGGTGAATTACCTGAAATAGTCAAGGACGAAAACGGTAAGGAATGCTTCCGTGGTCAAGACATCATCTCACTGATTATACCAGACAACATCCACCTGCGATTCCGAAGTCGTTCAAACGACGATGTTGTCGTCAAGAACGGTAAGGTCGAAGGAACTCTCGACAAGCGAGCGATTGGAGCTGAAGACGGCCGTCTTCTCGATGCAATTGTTCAGACCAATGGTCCAGAGCAAGGCGCAAAATTCCTTGATGACTTCACACGTCTTTCCATTGCTGCGTGCACATCACTCGGTTTCACCACTGGTATTGATGATGAAGACTTGAGTTTTGATGCATTGCAATCAATTCGAAACGCAAACACTGAAGCAGGTGTTCTTGTCCAAGACGCTCTTGACAAGTTCGGCAAGGAAGGTAAGGGATACGAAACTCGACCTGGTCGAACACCTCGCGAAACACTCGAAGAAGACATCATGGTCATTCTCGACCAAGGTAAGCAGGAAGCTGGTGACGTTGCTAAGGACGAACTTGCTCAGTCTGGTTCAACCAACGCAGCGGTCAACATGGCGATTTCAGGTGCTCGTGGTTCAATGGATAATCTCAACATGATGGCTGGTTCAATAGGTCAAGCAAAGGTTCGTGGTAAGCGACTTGAGCGTGGTTACAATGAGCGTGTTCTGCCTCACTTCCGCCGCGGCGGTCGTGCAGCGGCTGATCGTGGTTTCATCGCAAGTTCATTCAAGCGTGGTCTTGAACCGACGGAGTTCTTTATGCTCTCGATTTCTGGTCGGGAGTCTCTGGTCGACACAGCGGTTCGTACAGCAAAGTCCGGATACATGCAACGCCGATTGATTAACGCAATGGACGATTTGAAGGTTTATGACGACCAGATGTTGTCAGTCCGAAATACTGCAAACCGTATCATCCAATTCAGTTACGGTGAAGATGGAATTGACCCATCTCGTGGTGTGCATGGTTCTCCGTTTAACATCGATGTTATCGTTGATGAAGCGCTTGGAACTGAAGGTGCTACTGTTGTTCTTCGTGAATCGAAAGAACGAGACGAAAAAGAAGAAGACTTTGGCGGATGGGAGCATGAAGAAGAAACCCCAGAAGGAGGTGAAGTTTGATGGTCGTAAAGAGTGCAACCAAGAAGAAACTCATGGATTTGGGCATCGCAGAAAATCACGCGCATGCTCTTGCCGATGACAAAAAGTGGGATGATGTTAAAATCCTCGCTGCTGGAGAAATCGCACAAATTTGTGAAACCGATTCAGAGGCTGCTGCTGCAATCAAGGCAACTATTGATGCTGCAAGTAAGAAAGGTGGAGATTCCAACAGCGAAAACACCGGTCCAACAACATCAGTACGACTTCGTCGAACTGGTCGTTCGATTGCTCGAGCAAAAACTTCAGTTGCAATGACTGATTATGATGCTGAATCGAAACTCTTAGAATTTGAAGATGAACTTTCACAAGACCCAGTTTTCAAATCTCTCGTAGCAGCAGTTGAAACGAATGGCTCTTCTCGATTTACCAACCGCATTTTCCACGATTTAACCGTGGCAATTCACGCACGTGGCAAGAACAAGTTAACCAAGCCACAGGCGAAGAAAGTGATAGATGAAGCAGTCGTTGCACTTGACCGTGCAAGTATCGACCCGTATGAAGCAGCTGGAATTATCACAGCGCAATCAATTGGCGAACCTGGAACACAGATGACCATGCGTACTTTCCACTATGCGGGTGTTGCAACGGTTAACGTCACTCAAGGTTTGCCTCGTATCATCGAAATTGTCGATGCACGAAAGGTTCCAAACACGCCTACAATGATCATTTATCTGGCTGGTGAAAAGAGTACTTCTGCTGATGAAGCGCAAAAACTTGCAGCTTCAATCGAAGAGACCCACACTGTTGGTATCGCCAAACTTGAGACTGACGTTGCACAACGACGTTTGGTTTTGAAATTGAACAAGAGCAACCTCAAACAGAAGAACATGACTGGGGCTGAAGTGAAGGATAAGCTCGAGCGGGCAACTCGTCTCTTAGTCCAAGCTGACAAGGAGAAGAATCCTACGACTCTGACGCTCATACCTGGAGTCCATACTGAAGAAGACCTTGCTGAACTCGCTGAAAACCCACCTTCGTACACCATGCTTTTGCAACTGGAAGAGAAGATTCGTGACATGCGACTCAAAGGCATTCCAAACATTGCTCGGGCGAACGTTCAATTGAACGACAAGACCGGTGAATACTATCTCTCAACCATTGGTTCAAACCTCACCCGTGTCAGCGAGATTGAAACCATTGATCGAAACCGAACCTATACCAACAACATCATCGAGATTTTCGACTTCCTTGGAATCGAAGCGGCACGACAAGCGATTGTTGACGAACTTCAAGCAACTCTAGACGGAGCACGCCTCGAAGTTGACGTTCGACACTTGTTACTCGTTGCAGATGTCATGACCTCTGAAGGTGAAGTCCGAGCAATTGGACGTCACGGTGTTTCGGGAACCAAGCACAGTATCTTGGCCCGTGCAGCATTCGAAGTTACCGTTAATCACTTGCTCAAAGCCGGTGTTATCGGAGAAAAGGATTACCTTACAGGTGTTGCAGAGAACATTATTGTCGGTCAACCAATTTCACTTGGAACCGGCAGTGTTGAACTTTACTATATCCCTGAGTAATGAATTTCCACCCATGAGAAACTATGTGGAGTATGGAGGAATAAAATATGGACCTAAACCGACAATTGAAAAACGCAATAGCAACTGGAAACCTGAGATTTGGACAACGCCAAGCCATCGATGCATGTGCCCGTGGTGAAGCGAAACTGATCATTTTTGCAGCGAACTGCCCTACTGAATTTACCGATGAACTTCATGCGAATCATCCTGAAGTTACCAAATTCCGTGCAGGCATGGTGAACCGAGAACTTGGAATTGCTTGCAGCAAGCCATTTTCCGTATCTACTATTAGCATCATCGATGCTGGTGATAGCGATTTACTTCAACTCGAGACAAATCTTGAGTAACTTGCTTCTCACCTGGTTTTACGAACCATCGAATGAAAGGTTTGATGTCTGTCGACCGCTTGGTCAGTGTATGCGCCTATCGAATGCAACGTTTTCTGCGTTTTTGTTGACCTTTATGATGCTCTCATCTTTACTGATCTTTGAGCATCCAAATTTCACTGACACTGAGCTCAAAGATTCAAGTCAAGATGACCTTCTTTCTACCTCTGCACGTAATTCTGCAAAATCTTTCCTCGTATCAGGGGGATCTTCGACTCAAAGTATTGATGCTGAATATATCGATTCCAATCCAACCGGTGGCTGGGTCATAGGTTCGACATTTAACCAAACGTTGACATTTGGAACTCAAACGCTCTCGCCCTCCTCACCGTATACCTTTGGCGAATTTTTCCTTGCCTCTGTAGATGATGCAGGTAACTGGCTATCCGTTTTCGGTGCTGACCACAGTTTTGGCTCTGGAGGTCTTTCTTCTCTCAATGATATCACAGTTGATGCGGGTGGAGAAATCATTGTAACTGGATTTTTTTACGGTGAAATTTCCTTCTCCGGTGGTGGCGGACCCGCTGCTGTCATCTCAAATACCAATCCAAATTTTCATCGCGAGGGTTTTGTGGCTAAGGCAGACCCGATGGGTAACTGGCTTTGGGCACACAGTTTCGTGACACTGGTCAACGGTTCAGGAGAATTTAGCGATACCGAATCTGTCGTACTGAACACGATGGGTGAAGTATACCTCACCGGAACTTTCCAGGGCGAAACCGATTTTGGTGGCTTTTCACTGAATGAATCAAGCACACAAATCTATGTTGCCAAATTCGATGGAATGAACGGCTTACTTCAGTGGGTTGTTAGCGGTGGTGGAATAGGTACAAACGCAGTGTTCGATATGGCTACAACCTCTTCTGGAGGCGTGAAGATTGCGACTGTATGTGATGGTTTTTCCCAGTGGTCGACTTCAAGTTATGTGGCTAAAGGAACCTTTGATGCATTGATTGTCGAATTAGACAGTAATGGTGGTGTCATCAATCTCAATGGAATTGGAACCACGGGACAGCAAACAGTGGTTACTCAAATCCAAATCGACCAAGCAGGTGATACCTACCTGGCTGGAACCTTTGGCGGAACTATTACCAGTAGTGGCTGGAGTGCAACAGCGAGTTATGGAGGAAATGATGTTTTCGTTTCACGTAGTGCAGCATCTCCTTCCAACAGTTGGGCAGTCGTCTCTGGGTCCAGTGCAGAAGATGAACCGTGGGCTCTTGCAGTCACCTCATCGGGACAAGTCATCTTTGGGGGATATTACTCTGCAGCATTTACTGCTGGTTCAACAACAATAAGTCCGTCAAATCACGATGGTTATGCAGTTGGAATTTCATCAACTGGTACAATTGATTGGACTGAAAGAATTGGAGGTTCACAGTATGATTATGTGTGGAGCATGACCGTTAACATGAGTGATTTCGTTGGTGTAGGCGGTTCCTATTCTGGTTCGATGACTCATGATGGTACCACACTGACATCATCTGGTGGTCGAGATTCCTATGTTTGGGTTTTCGACCCATCATCTCTCAAGGATTCGGACGGTGACAGCGTCGTTGATGTTGATGATAATTGTCCAAATGTTGCAAACCCTTCACAAGCCAATACTGACGGTGACTCCTACGGAGATGAGTGTGATTCTGACGACGACAATGATGGTTTAACTGACAATTTCCCAGACCTTTGTCCTCGAAACGGCGAGTTCAATTGGACCAGCGACCAAGACTTTGATAATCCTTCAGATTCAACCGACTGGGATAACGATGGTTGTAAAGATGACTCCGAAGATCTTGATGACGATAACGATGGAGTTCTTGACGTAAGTGACTTGTGCCCTTACACATCATACAGTCCTCCTCGCCCAACATGGGTCTCAGATACTACTACCAATGATATCGATGGCGATGGATGCCGTGACAGCGACGAGGATGTCGATGATGACGCTGATACCTTTGACGACGTGAACGACGATTGTCCAACGCTTGCGGGAACATCGACACTTGGAACAACTGGCTGTCTTGATACAGATGGAGATGGATGGTCCGACACAACCGATGATTGCCCAAATGAAGCTGGAAACTCGACTCTTGGTGGTAAGAATGCTTGTCCAGATAATGACGGTGACGGTTGGTCAAATGCGGACGATGCATTCCCTGATGAGGTAACTCAGTGGGCTGATGCAGATTCTGATGGTTTTGGTGATAATACTATGGGTATAACCCCTGACGACTGCCCTACTGTTCCAGGAACATCAACGCTTGACCGGCTTGGATGTTTTGATGCTGATGAGGACGGTTATTCAAATGCCGATTCAACTTGGTATACAGAAGACGGTGCAGATGCATTCCCGTCAGATGCTACCCAATGGTCAGATTTTGACGGGGATGGATTCGGTGATAATTGGGGCAATTCAAGTTGGGACGACCGCAAGACCTCTTGGCCTGGTGAGCTCGTAGCCGGTGCTACAACGCAAGATGCTTGTCCTACACTTGCTGGAGATTCTTGGAGAGCAGATACTCTTGGATGTCCTGACGCAGATGGTGATGGATGGTATGACCTCATGGATGCGTTTGTCAATGATGCAACTCAATGGGAAGATATGGATATGGATGGTTTTGGTGATAATCTATCGGGCAATGAACCAGATGCTTGCCCAACGATTCCAGGAAATTCCTCAATGGACCGATTTGGCTGCATAGATACCGATGGTGATGGCTACTCAAATGCCGACATTTCTTGGGGCTTTGACATGGGTGGCGATGCTTTTTCCAACGATCCTTCTCAATGGCTTGACAGTGATGGTGACGGGTATGGTGAGAATCCTCTCGGAACAACTCCTGACGCGTGTCCTACAATTCGCGACACCTCAAATGTTGACCGGTATGGTTGCGCAGATACTGACGGTGACGGCGTTTCAGACCCGGATGATTCTTGGACACTTACTGATGGTGCTGACGCCTGTATCTTAGGTGCCGGCAATTCAACTGCAGACCGTAACGGTTGCTTTGACGGGGATGGTGACGGATATTCAAACCCAACCGAAGATTGGAAAGTGAGTGATGGAGCGGACGCTTATCCTGACGACCCTTTCCGATGGCTCCAAGAAACTTCATCCAGTGACGATGCATCATCTTCAACGACCCTTTTCCTTGGAATAGGGGGAGTTCTTGTTCTGGCAATTGTTGCCGTACTTGCAATAATTTTCCTCCGTAAGCCTGGAGATGAAGAGCCAGTTAACAAAACCTGGAATGATGGTTCCTTTGCCCCAATGGGTAGCGCAATGCCTGCAATGCCAAACATGGCAGCCCAGCCGGCGGTCATGATGCCTGTATACAGCAATCCTCCACAGCAGATGGCGCAAGTCGCTTCCACCCCCGCAGTTGCAATGCCGAACATGGCCGCTCAACCTGCAGCAGTTGCACAACCTGCAGCAGTTGCTCAGCCAGCTCCTGTTGCACAACCTGCACCTGTTCAGCCCGACCCTGCCCGTGAATATTACAACGGATTGATTGCGCAAGGATATCCTCAGCCGAGTGCTCTTCAATATACCCAGCAATACTATCCAACGTTCCAAGCGTGAAGAATTGGCATTGGGTTATGCTGAATACGCCGGATAAGCATAACTACAAGTTTTTCAAACTTGGATCTATCAAATCATGGGTTGACATTGAGGACAGTAATCAAGCCGCCTACCTCCAGGTCGTGTATGCAATATCAGCGCTGCACAACGATGGCAGGGGAGTTCATCGCGAGTGAATACCCAGTGCCTTGCTCTCCCTCTGGACTGTCCTAAATCTCGAAGTTGATCGTATAATTCAAGGTCCACTGTAATTCCAGGAACGTCATAGGATTGACGTGAAAGGAATAATGCTTGTTGAGCCAATGTGATTTTTTCCTCATCGCTCAATGAGGCGACAGTACGATCGGGATGAAGGCTTGAAGTGAACAAAATCTCACTGCGAAGATAGTTCCCGACACCGGCAAAAAACCCTTGGTCTAAAAGCAAAGTTTTCAACCGACGTCGCTGAAACTTCTTTTGACTCATGTGTGTGATGAGTTGTTCAACCGTCGTTTCTGAAATGACGACATCTGGACCAAGTTTCTCGAGATATGGATGGCCCGTTAACTCCCACGGCTCCATCAAGAGGATATCTGTCGCAGACCATAATCGGCAAGTGTGTTTGTCTGTAGTGAGAGCGATTCGAAGCGAGCGATTCCACTTTTTTGGAGCAGTATCTTTCCGATTAACAGTCCATCTTCCATACAGTTGGTTGTGGCTATACATGACGAAGGAATCGAAATGAATCAGCATCGCCTTTCCTCGGGCCTCAACTTTGAGCACTTTTTTACCAATGAAGTCAGAAGTTCTTTCGAGGTATCTTGGTACTGTAATTTCTATGTCGTGGATGACCTTTCCTTCCAATGCTTTACGAATCTTATTCGCAGCACGATGTATTTCAGGTCCTTCTGGCATGTTTTGAATTTATTGTAACCAATTAAGAAGTTCTGTATTCATTATCTCCGAGGAAATCAGTAATCCAATACATTGTAGCCCTCTTGCATCCAATGGAAACCTTTTACCGACCAGTGCAGCAATTGGTCGACATGGGTTGTGCTAAGTCCCGCAGCCGATGCAACCTTGATGAGAACAGTGCGCTCTGCATCGTCGACCTCTCTATCAGCCATTGTCATGAGGCAGATGTCACGAAGAGCCAATTTGATGGAGCGAGGCTGCATCTTTGCAAGGTGGGCATCCAGGTCTAATTGTTGGAGCATGCTTTCACGAAGCTGTTGCTTTCGCTGTGGAGAAAGCAGTGTAGCCCCGAGTCTCTGTTCATAAAATGCCATTTCAATACGAGTGATATCGTCATCAACACTTGCAAGATAAGCCAAAAGTTGAGCGTATTGGAAGCGTTCGGAGGGTTCCATTTCGTGGATGACGTCATGAAGCATGAACAACCGTCACACCCTTTATCCAAGAGCATTTTGGTATCAAGTGAATGGAAAATAGACATAAAGGGGTTTGAACAGCAGGGCATGAGGGGTATAATGAATAAGCGCCGAATCTCAATATTTTTGACTGTCCTCTTGCTCGTACCGCTGTTGAATACAGTTCAAGCAGATGGGACAGAACAAGCCGCACTTGAGGCAAAGAATCTCACTGCTTCGTTCAATTTAACCAGTGAAACGGTGACGGTGAGTTGGGAAAACATCGATACAAACGATTACGTTATTCTTGAAGAGTTGCAAAATACAAACTATTCTCTTTATCGATCTGATGAACCCTTAAACAGTTCCAATTATCAAAACGCACAACTTGTAGAAGATAATATTCAAGCCTGCTTTGAAGACGATTCGCTTACACAGTGCAAAAATCGCCAACACATCATCGTCTTACAGACGCCAGCAAATACCGATGGTGGATTCTACTATGGCGTTGTGAGCACGTTGCTGAACGGAACCATCATCGCAGATTTTTCTATTGGAAATGCTTCTCTCGACCAGCCACTTTACGAATATGGCTCACCGATTACCTCTCCATATTCACTCCAGGCAACATATGATCCTGAGACTTCAACAACCAATCTAAATTGGATTGACGTTTCTCAAGTCGACCCTTCAGTTGATTCGAACCACACAACTTCTCTTTGGTCGCATGCCGTAAAAGCAAATCGAAGTAACTGGGATTCAATCAACAAAACGAGTATTGTAGACAACCTTTCTTCAGATATCAATTCCTATGAGATTTCACATCCAACAAATACCAGCCGAGTTCAATTCTACACCGTCATGCATTCGCTTGATGGCCAGCAAGATGAGCGATTGCTCTCAAGCAATTCTCTTGCTCAAGGCATCACTGAAGACAATGTGGGCTCATCAATTACTGGAACTCTCGTGGTGAATTTTGATGCTGCGAATAGTACGACAACCCTCAACTGGAACGGTTCAATTATTGAAGATGCGAACCACACTTTGCACATTTGGCGCAGTCCAGCTGTGATTAGTGATGTCCATGCAGACGAGGTTGTGGAGATTGCTCAATTGGCGGCAAATTCAACCCACTTCAATTTCTCAGTGCAATCAGGATACAGCGGTAACTCGCACTACCTTGTTACTCTTTCAGATGAACTCGGAAATCAACAGGAGGATCTCTCCGCTGCACCAAATGGTTTTGTCAATGAATTCACATTGAGTTTGAATGAGAACATCGTTACAGATTTGGCTGCTACCCATTCCATGGGCATAACGCAACTGACCTGGACGGACCTTGAGAATCACTCTGAGGCACAGTATCAGATTTGGCGCTCGATTACAGGACAAATTGCATCAACTTCGGATGGAACTCTCATTGCGACTGTCGATGCTGGAATTCAGCATTACAATTACACACTTGATTCCGGAGTATCTGAGAATTCATGGTATGCAATTACGGCAGTTGCTTCTTTCGGCACACAAAACGTAACTTATGCACAAAGCAATATTTCTCTTGGCCTGAATTCACTGAATGCGCTTCTGGTTGAAGATACCAAGAAACCCGTTTCTCCTTCAACCCTGGGTGCAAATTAC
>CABYOM010000007.1 GCA_902520595.1 uncultured Candidatus Poseidoniales archaeon
ATGCTGCGATACCGTGATGGCGTTGAACCTGTAGAGAATATGGAAAAATACCATATTGAAGTTGGCTCTTTTCCAGTCGACAGTCACAACACAAAACTGGAAATTGCTTTCTATGTATTGCCGACACTCATTGTTGTCTGGCTGACAATGATTGCTTTGGCTTCGAACACCGCAGTCTGGACGATTCCAAATGACGAAGACACTTTCAATGTTGACGTGGTTGGCAAGCAATGGTTTTGGGAATTCCATTATCAAGACGATTTGACTTGGGAAGATGACCCGAGAACGACATATGTGGAAGTCAATTGGACAGGTGGTGTTTTGATGGTCGATACACACTGCCCTCCTCCGGCTTGTGAACGCTTGGAGGCAACGAATGTAACCGTTGAAGTTGACGGCGTAGAAACGGATTATGCGGTTGACTTAGCAGCAGAAATGCTTACTGTCTCTGGGATTTATTTCGATAGAGGCCTTCACAGCCTCATTACAGTGTATGATGCTGAAGACCATTTACTCCACACTTGGGAACATTTGCCAAACGGCTCAATACTCACCACTGCTGGCGGTCAACATTTGATTATTCCATGCGATGAGAGCGTGACACTTGACCTTCATTCACGCCCTCATGACACTTCAAACCCCGCCTATGTTGGCGTTCAACACGCATTCTGGCTACCAGAATGGGGTGTAAAGGAAGACTTAGTTCCTGGACTTGAGGGTGGAACCGTCATGACGTTTTTCCCTGATGATGACGGCACATTCCCAATCCGTTGTGCAGAATATTGTGGCCTTGACCATTCAAAGATGATTGGTAACATCGATATTGTAGCCCGAGATGGTAAAACTTGTGACGAAGATACGGGTGTTACGAAAATAGAATCCTCATCGAATGGTGCTTCTTCGGGAGTCGGATACTAATGCAGAAGCGATTCACGCTCCTTGCTTTGATCCTACTGATGCTGGTAGCAGCGCCTCAATTCGAAGCAATGCCAACTGGAATTGGTAGTGCTGGCGACAACGGATGCAGTTGTCACGGCGGCGCAGCTGCAGATACTGAAGTCATCGTTTCAGGTCTACCAGACTCATTTAATGCGAGTGAAACATATGCATTCACAGTCACCGTTAAGAATGACGTGATGGAACTTTACAACGGCGGCGTCACTGAAGCGGACGGAACAGGTTGGAACGGCCATGCCGCTGGTTTCAGAATTCTTTCTACAGGTGGCATGGTTACAACCGTTGATGCTACGCTCAGTCACGAGATGGACGGCGGTCTTACCCACACTGCGGAAGGAAATTCGGTTCGCACTTGGGACTTTGAATGGGTCGCACCTGCTGATGATTCCAAAGTTGTCGAATTCACCATTTACGGAAATGCTGTGAACGGTGGAGCGGGCTCCGGAGGAGATTACTGGAACCAAGTTGACCTTATGATCCCCGGTCTAAATGCGGGCGATGTTGGGCCAACTGCTCGTGCGCTTGTCGTTCTTCTTACTGCTGTAGGTCTTGCTCTTGGAATGGTACTGCTCGGCGTTATGTGGGTCTTCTACACTCGGTCACCAGAAACATTCACCATCTCTAATTTCTGGGCTTATCTCAAACCATGGCTCACCACAACCGACCACAAAGAAGTGGGAATTCTCTACTTCTTGTATGGTTTTATTTTCTTCCTTGTAGGAGGATTTTTGGCACTTCTGTTCAGAATTCAGTTGGCATTGCCCGAGAACTCGTTCTTGACAGAAACGGAGTACAATTCATTCTTCACTCTCCACGGAACAACTATGATTTTCTTAGCCGCAATGCCGATGATTGCTGGTTTCATGAACTATGTTTTACCGTTGCAGATTGGTGCTAAAGATTTGGCATTCCCTCGTATTAACGCAATGGGTCTTTGGATCCTCGTTTTCTCAAGCCCTCTTATTTACACTGGAATTTTCTCCGGCGAGGGTGCTGATATTACATGGGTTATGTATCCGCCATATTCCTCTCTTACCGAAGGAAGCCTCGGAGCTGAGATGGCTCAATACGGATCGAACCCTGGGACAACTGCATTCCTTTCAGGTATGTTGATGCTCGGTGCCTCTTCTACACTGGGTGGTGTTAACTTCATCACTACAGTGTTCACCATGCGCGCTCCAGGCGTTGGATGGATGAAGATGCCGCTGTTCTCTTGGTCGGTTTTCGTCAGCGTTTTCATGCTCTACATGTCTCTGCCGGCATTTATTATCGGTGTAGCATTCCTCATGTTTGACCATACGATTGGAACTGTTTTCTTCACCTCAGGGGGCGACAGCTTACTGTTCCAGCACTTGTTCTGGTTCTTCGGACATCCCGAGGTTTACGTGGTGATCGTACCTGCGTTCGGTATCGTCTCGGAAGTTTTAGCAACCAGCGCCCGCCGCTCAATTTTCGGTTACAAATCAATGGTCTTTGCTATGGCAGGGATCGGTGTTGTTGGTTTCGTCGTATGGGGCCACCACATGCTTACCTCAGGAATGGACCCGTTCTGCCGAGCAGCATTCATGATTACCACCATGGCGGTTGCAATTCCAACGGGGGCGAAAATCTTCAATTGGCTTGCAACGATTTGGGGCGGCAGCCTTGTCATGCGAACACACACATTGTGGTCTCTCGGCTTCCTCATCACCTTCACCCTTGGAGGAATTTCTGGAATGTTCTTCCCTGTTGCGGGCATGGACATGCACTTCCACGACTCATACTTCGTCGTCGCTCACTTCCACTATGTGTTCATCGGTGGAACAGTCTTCGCCCTGTTCTCTGGACTCTACTACTGGTATCCTAAAGCAACAGGAAGGAAACTTGACGAAACACTCGGAATGTGGCATTTCCTCATTGGGTTCTCTGCATACAATGCTACCTTCTGGCCTATGCACGCTCTTGGAATTATGGGGATGCCTCGACGAACGCACAGTTATACTGTCGAAAGCGGCTTTGCGGAATACAACGCTGTTGTCAGTATATTTTCCTTTATCTTCGGTTTGAGCCAACTTCTTTTGGTGTGGAACATCATCAAATCAAACCGACATGGCGAACCAGCAGGTAAAGACCCTTGGGGCGGCTGGTCACTCGAATGGATGACGACATCTCCTCCACCGACTCCTTCATTCCACGACATTCCGACTCAAGGTGACATGAATCTCATTTACGGACACCACCATTCATCTTCGAAGCCATCCATGAGCGAAACGCTGTGGAATGCTACTCCTAAGGAGGCGGAAGAATGAGTGGTGGGCACGGAGCACACGTTGACAATGCTATTTGGATGCGCGCAGTAATGATGGGAGGCATATTGCTTACCATTGGCGTACTTTTGTTCGCAACATTAGGCGTCTTCATGGCAAATGAAAAGCACCATGTTTGGGAAGAACTGGAAGATGATTACCACCACATGGAAGTTCAATTTGCATTAGATTCTTCAGATGAAGGAGCAAACATTTCAGAACACGAAGCAGATGAACTCTATCACCTTCACCATGAAGAAATCGCAGCTCACCTCTCGTATCTAACATACAGGGTTGCAGGTGTTACTGCCCTTTTGATGGCAATTACATATGCGGCCTTTATCGGACTTGGCGGGTTCTTGAATGCCAGTAAGCCCAATGCAGAACATGGAGACGGGCATGACGATGGACACGACGAACATCACGGATCCGCTTCACCAATAATTTTCGCATTTGGTATTATGCTGTTCCTTGCAGGATTCCCTGACTTTGCTATCGCTTGTAAAGCAATGCTGAATGCTGATGTTTCTGCTGATTTGGGTATGCTTAGCATAAGTATGATCGGTTTACTCACCATCGTCATTGCAATAGCGAATTGGTGGTTTGAAGACTTACCATTTAACGGGCACGGAGAGCAAATCGCGACATCTTATCCATTTGAAGGAGAACACATCCGTAAAGCAGGATTGTGGGTTTTCATCATGTCTGAGATTATGGTTTTCGCGACCTTCTTTTCTTCATATCTTCGTATGCGAACAGAATGGTGTACAAAGTGGGCTTTTGACAACGGCTTAGAAAACGGAACACTCATTGAAGGCTGTGTAAGTCAAACTCAAATTGATATGTTCAATTCTGGGGTTGATTACGAATTAATTCCTAAAGATTTAGCCATGACTGCATCCGACTATCTACGTCCCGGCGGTGCCGCAGGTACGGGAGACTTCTGGACAATGTTACCTGGTGCAGTGAACACCTTCGCATTGATTATCTCGTCTTACACCATCGTATTGGCACTCAAGACTGCAAAGAATGCAAACTGGGAACGCTCTACGGGAATTATGGGTAAACTCATGCCAACTCGAAAGGCAGAGGTTCGTAACTATCTCATTGCAACACTCGCTCTTGGTTCGCTGTTTATAATTCTCAAACTCGTTGAATGGAGCCACTTGGTCGCAGAAGGATTCGATATCGGAACCACTCAAGGGTCCATCTTCTACATCGCTACAGGAGCACACGGACTGCACGTTTTCGTTGGCCTACTTGTCATGCTGTATCTCGTCTTTAAGTCCGATACAGTTGGCTTTGATGAGGAAAATGCACAGGGTGTCGAATACTTTGGACTTTATTGGCACTTTGTTGACTTAGCTTGGGTTGTAATTTTCCCAGCATTCTATCTGTATTGAGGTGAAAAAATGGGCGAACACAAACTAATCATGGGCAAAGACATCTACTTTTGGAACTTTATCGTTTTGATGTTCTTCACTTTGTTTGAAGTTGCTGCGGTTTTCTTCGAAGAGTATCCAGGTACCGATATTCCAGTCTCAAAATCCGTAGTATGGGCGATTCTTATCGGTGTTGGAATCATCAAGGGCTACGGAATTGCAGCGTATTTCATGCACTTGAAAGACGACCCGCGTATCTATACTCGAACAGCACTGTTCCCAGTTCTTTTTGTCATTCTCATGCTTTGGGGTATTGGCTTATCAAACCCAGCTGGCGTTACTGAACTTCCAAGTTGGTGCACTCCAAATTGGGATTATGCCGATACTCGTTAGCATTGAATCGAGATTACAAAGCATTATTTAGGCTTGACACTGAGGTTTTGACATGGATAGAAAGTCTACAATCGCCGTTTTCATGGCCCTTTTCCTCCTTCTTGCATCAGTCCCATCAACCTCTGCGTACACTGGACACCAGTTGTCACGCACTGAAGTACTTGATTTCACGCTAACCGATCAGAACAATGAAAACTTCACCTTTTCTCAAAGTCTTGCAGATGTTCACGTCGTCGCCTTCATCTTTACAGAATGTCCCGATGTTTGCCCGGTAATTACGCAATCACTCAAACTTGTTCAGGACGGGCTTTCCGATACTGATGCCCAAGAGGTCGAGTTCATCTCCATCTCGGTGGACCCTCGTCGTGACACTCCTGAACGCCTTGCGACCTTTACTGAACTTCATGGCGTTGATTGGCCTCACCTCACTGGAGAGGCAGACGTTCTTTCTGATGTGTACAATACTTTCGGCATTATCGTTCAGGAAGACGTCATTGAAGCGCACATCGCTAACTCCGAACCGACAGTCACTTACGTCAACACAGATGGTAATGCAACCGAAATGATGTTTCAGCCTACAGGTTGGACCACCACAGAAATGATTGCGGAAGAAGCGAACTGGAGCATCAACGCCTCTTACGGGCAGTATGGTCATATGGTGACTGGAATCAATGGGGTTGAATCTCCATCTGACTGGTCATGGTATTGGTCTTTGAATATCTACAATGAATCATCATCGGCCTGGGAAGAATCAATGGTCGGTATTGACGAAGTCGATGCTTTGGAAAATCCAAACCTTGTATGGGCGGCATCGAATGCGAATATTTCGACACTCTCGGCTCCATCGCTGAATGATTCAGACCCCTCAATTCAAATTCTCTATCCGGACAATGCCGTTGAGTCACACACACTTCAATCTGAATTTTCTGCTTATCACTTGACGATGGGAGCTTTTGCTGGAGCGGAGATGAATGCATCATTTTCTAACGACCCGACATACGGACATTTCTTGGATGCACTTGATGATGTAAACAGTCCTGAAGACTGGTCTTGGTATTGGACTCTTTACAGTTGGAATACATCCATTGATGGTTGGGAATACTCAATGGTAGGTGTTGATGACTTCGTCGATCCAGGTTACATTGCTTGGGCCCCTAATACAACCAACGTCTCGCAGATACCCATGCCAGAATCCCTGCAACCAAAGAATAACCCAAATTCCCAAGCATGTAACGGATATGGATGGGAAATGGGCTCAGGCTCAGGTAAACATTGCATGTGCGATGAAGGCTATGAATGGGCCGAAGGAGACCGGTTATCTTGCGTAAGCACTGGTGAAGCTGAAATCGAATTTTCGATTGGACATTCTACAATTACGTACATTATGGACGGAATGACGCCAAAAATAGCTTGGACTGGAGATTCCTGGGATGCGAATGATTTCCGTGCTGACGTGGAACAATTACTCGCATCGCAATCTTCCTCAAGTGATGCGAACATCATACCAGGAATGACGTTTATTGCCGCAGTATCTGGTCTAACTTTTGCCGCCCTTATCGTTCATATTCATTCAAACGATGAAGAAGATGAAGCGTAAGCCTCATATTGAATTGGCATCCGCCTATAGTTGCGAAAACGGGGTTTTTCATCCCGAACTGTTGCAGAGGTCGCATAGCCCGGTATTGCGGTGGACTTGAAATCCACTGTCCCTAGGACTCGGGGGTTCGAATCCCTCTCTCTGCGCCTTCTTTCTTTGGCTGGATTTTCCTTTTGGTCGAACGAAGAGTTCTCAAACTAAAGCGTCACTCGGTCAATCATGCGCCGAGGCCTCTTCGCCGTCTTGCTCGTCCTCAGCATGGCTCTCGCAGGATGTTTAGGGCCATCAACCGCTTCATGGGGAAGCGATAGTGGTGAGTTGCACGTTGACTTTTCTCAAGATTCAACGACAATAAAAAGTGGCTTAGGCTCTGAATCGTTCGAAAGGTCTGACATTGAAGCGATTGGCTGTTCCGAATCTGGAAATTTGACCGGCACCCCCTCAAGCACGATTTCCTTTACCGGCTACTTAGCGGCCAGCCACTTTTATTCCTCTCACTCCTCAACTGGCGGAGCGAATGGAATGGATAACGCAGTCGCAACAAGTGTAGCGATTGAACGCATGTCCTTCAGTGCCGCAAGTAATATCGTTGAGGGCGACGGTTCAAGAATTGATGTCAAAAATTGGGATATGCCTCTCAGTCCAGAAACAGGGGCGGGCTCTGTTGATCTTGACGAGGTAGACCGCGATTCAAACACGTATTGGTATATTCTCGGCCTCATCCCTACATCCGAAAATATCCACAATGGATTGACGGCATTAGATGAGTGGCACCAATCGGTTACCATACATGGATACCTTATGCAAACCAATGACAGTGGAACTTCTCCGGGATACTATAACTATCAATCAGTGGAAGAAGACTGCAGTCTTGCAATTGGAACTCAGAATCGCGAGAGTGCATACGTGCTTGTAACCAGCATTGAGTTGGATGGCGCTACCATTAGTTCAGACGGCGAATCAGATGATGAATGGGTTCACGGGGATGTCCCCTTTATCGGTAGAGCGGGTTACATTCTCTTTTTCCTGGCTTTCGGAATTGGTGGAGGAGTAGGTGCGTTTATTTTATCCAAGATGTTTGTAATGCAGGGAGCAAAATCTACGATGAAAACACTCCTCGGAAAAGCAGGTATGGAATCTATTAAGCAGGTGAAGAAAGATGTCAAATCAGCAAAAGCATCTGGCTTAGCATCTCCATCTCAGCGCAAAGAAGAGTCAAGAAAGCAGGCTTCGAAAATGAAATCCAGTGAAACTAAGAAGACCTATGCTGAACCTGAACTAGCCGGCTTTGACCTTGACAGTGTTCTCTCATCCAGTCCAAGTATGGGTTCTACAATCGAATTTGGCGGCCAGGGTTCTTCAGTCGTCGAGACAATCGAATCTCAAGATATGGAGCGTGAAATCTCTGAACAATCATCAGTCATTCCTTCATCTCCAATGCAGTCATCATTCCCGCCTCGACAATCTACTTCCAGTGTCACCTCCGGTCAACCACCTCGTCAGCAAAGAGAGCACTACACTTCTTCTGCACCCGTCAAGAAGAAATCCGCAGGTCCTCCAAAAAAGAAAACCGTTCGTAAGAGAAAAGCGTCAACTCCTCAACAAGAAGTTCCGGCTGAGGAGCCAATGCAACCTGCTCGAAATGAATTTGATGAGCCCGAAGAAGAATTCTCAGACTTTTCATTCTGAGAGCGGCACGCAGATTTGTGCTGCACTGGGCAATACTTCCATGTTCAGCGGAGTTGAACCGATGTTTTCACCATCGACATTGATTGCAGCTGGAGCCGGAGTCTTAATCGACAATGTTCTGAATCTATGATAATCAATACGTGGGTGGAAAACATGACGCCCTTCTTTTTTGAGCATACCAAAGGCTTTCAGTACATCTCTGCGCGTCATTTTCTTCAAGATACCAATATCCATCATCCCATCATCAAGGGAGGCTCCAGGAGCCAAAGGCAACATTGAGCCGCCAGTTTGACTGTTCTGAATTAAAAAGAGCGTATAATCGCCTTTCATTTCCAAATCGTCAATGGTCAATGTAGCATTGCGGCGATTGTTGGCCATGATGGCCATCAGGATGCCAACGTCGTAACGCATTGGGCCCATCCAGCGCATTTTTTCTGCTTTAATCGTCGAATCAACGCCCAATCCCCAAGTAACGAGGTTGTGACTGTATCGGACAGTTTGTCCTTTTTCAGAACCAGGAAGCCCATCGACCATCTCTACCTTCGCCAAATCCAGGTTTTGCCTTCCACCACTTACCAGACAGTGAACTGCTTGTTCAGTTGATGTAAGGCGCAGATCGTTGGCCATTGAATTACCAGTCCCTGCAGGAATGAGAGCGAACAATCCTCCTCCCTCCGGTTGAGCGTTCATTCGTCCTGTAATTACTTCAGACAAGCTCCCATCTCCACCAACAACAGCAAAGATGTCCTCTGAATTTGACTTAATGCCCTGAGCAATTTCGATGAGGTGGCCACTGTAGTCCGAAAAATACATCTCAACGGTTTTTCCTTCTTTTTCGAGCAGTGATTTAACTTGCTCACCAATGCTTCTACCTTTTCTTCTACCAGCGAATGGATTTACCAACAGGTGAACATGGGAATTATCGCCTGCCTTCTCTGGTTTTTGAGTAAATACGTCGGCGTAAATCGGTTTGTGTGCGCCTTTTTTCCGCTTTGTTGACAAGTCGGGTTTGAAGCTTAGAGTGAGGGGCCCCTGCCCCTCCTCGTCGTTTGACATGATTAGAAGAGGCGGGTGTTTGGTTTCAAACCTTCTCCGTAGCCGTTTCTTTAGGATAAGTCATATTGGGTGAAAAGTCATTCATTATGCATATCCTTGAGTAATACGATATGAAAAACCGTTCAATAGTCCTTTTACACGGATTCCTGTTGAAGTGAAATGCAAGAGGTCTTGAACCCGACCGATGTGGAAGGAGCATGGCGAGTCCTTGGACTGCAGATGAAAAGGGGTTCATGCAACGGGCTCTTGAAGTCGCAGAACGCGGGCGAGCAAAAGTTAGCCCCAATCCTCTGGTAGGCTGTGTGTTGGTCAAGGATGGGGTTGTGATTGCTGAAGGGTGGCACGACCATCTCGGTGGTTTACATGCTGAACAAATGGCGATACACGACGCAGAATCGAACGGTCATTCACCCAACGGTGCCGTTGCCTACGTGACTCTAGAACCTTGCAATCACTTCGGACGGACACCTCCGTGCACTGAAGCACTGATGTGGGCGGGTGTCAAGGAAGTCGTTGTCGCTCACTACGACCCAAATCCAACCGTTCGTGGTAAAGGAATCCAAGTTCTTCAGGATGCAGGAATTGAGGTGCGTCAAGGACTGTTAGAGGATGAAGCCTCTATCCAAATGCATCCGTTTTTACATTGGTGCCAACATCGTCGCCCTTTGGTGACGGTCAAGATGGCGGTCGATGCCAACGGTTCTGTCGATGATAGAAGTCAAACTCCACAACGTTTCACTTCCGATGCTTGCCTTGATCTTGTCCATGCACTACGTAAAGAATGCGACGCAATACTCGTTGGTGTGGAAACAGTCGTTCGTGACAATCCACAGTTGACGGTTCGTCGCGTCCCAACAGAACGTCAACCTCTTCGAATCATCATCGACCCGAACCAGCGAACTCCAACAGACGCCCTGCTTTTGACCGATGAACATGAAACACTTGTGATGGGTGATGACTTTACTTCCTTGCCAGCTCTGCTCAATCTTCTTGGTGATAAAGAAATACAGCGATTAATGGTTGAAGGAGGACCGACAACTGTTGGCACTTTTTTGGACCAAGGTTTCGTTGACGAGTTTTATCTGATTCAGAGCAAAGTCATCCACAAGCAACCGATTGCTTCCAACATTGATGCACGACGACTTATCTCTGCGGGCCTTTCCCACACATCTACCGAATCATGGGGAGATGAAACCGTACAAATTTGGACTCGCCATTGAGACTTGGGCAACGCTCAGACAGGTTCTTGTTCAATTCCTTCATTGGTAAATCGGCTTAAGAAATCCCACATAATCTGCCCCGTATCATAGAGTCCTTGATTTCCAGGAACGTAATATGGCCAGGCATTTGGCTCACCCCAATCGTTCACGTAGAGGTTGTGGTTTCCTTGGTGAACAGTAATCAGTTGCACTTCCGCTCCATTTTCACAATTCGAAAATCCGGTGGTCGTCATTAGACTACCTGGGCTATTGATATCGGGGATCGATCCTTCACAGCCGTTGTATTCAGCCCAGCGCATTAAGTTCTGAACAGCCCCAGTTGTCAGTGAATCCGTGTCTTCCTGCATTTCGGGATTATACAATGTACTTCTGGAAGACGTAGCATAAATGGCATGTTCATCTAAAAATCCGTGAAGTTCTAGCATAGGAACGGGAGTATAATCAGGCTTAACATCATACAACAAATAAAACGACGTACAAGCGACTGCAGCAATTTGATGGCTTGCATCCATGGCAAGTCTTTGAGCCAT
The DNA here is from genome assembly GCA_902520595.1 of uncultured Candidatus Poseidoniales archaeon. Lineage (GTDB taxonomy): Archaea > Thermoplasmatota > Poseidoniia > Poseidoniales > Poseidoniaceae > MGIIa-L1. The sequence goes on from CABYOM010000007.1 coordinate 11,110, forward strand.
TCCGCAGCCGTTTGACCAACCGGTCACGTAAACTCTTGTTTCATCAATCGGCAACTCCTCTATGGCTAAATCGATGAGTGCCGATAAAAATCCCGAGTCATCAATATCGTACACTGCCGCATCTGCACAGCACGTACCTTGATTCCATGAGGGGGAACCTCCCCCCATTGATGGGTCACCATCCCGGTGAATACCCTGTGGGTAGAGAATTACAGCGCCCACATTATCAGCCAGTTCAGTCAGGCCAGTGTGATTTTTCTGGATGTGCATTGTTGAACCGTAGCCGTGAAGGTCGAGGAGAAGGGGGGCTGATTCGCTTTCAGAGATTGTTGATGGGATGTAGGATACCCAGCATCTTTGATCTTCTTCATGTTCCAAACATTGTTCAGTATTGTTCCACGAGTGAGTAAAGTTCTGGGTCAATACTTCTTCCTTTTCCGAAGTTTGTTGGTTCTTGGGTTCAATGCAACCGGACAACAGGAGCGATAGCAGAATTGCTATACTGAACAACTGTCGTGTATTCATCGAATTTCCGAACAGGGTCTTAATCATAAACATAACTACGACCACGCTTGATTGCAGTTAAAGTCGGCTACGAATGAAGACCAATGCCATCATTGCCATATTGGCGCCAAGTATTAATTCCGGCAGAAAAATGAGATTTTCAGAAACAGCGAGGGCGAAAATGACCAATGACTGCATTCCAAATCCCAACGATGAGGAAACGGTTAATTCAAACTTCAAATCCTCAGACCCATTGCCAGCTAGACCACTGATAATTCGGTCTTGCCAACTAAAGAAAAGGAGGTAGACTGAATGGAAAATATTGACATTTGTTTGATTTTCCCACGGGTAAGCAAGCGGTCGCTTGCGCTCATCAATACGACTCGTAGCATCTCCAGTGCCCATTGTTCGCATCAATATTGAATAATGATTGAACAATGAATACTGAAATAAAATTGCTAAAATAAGTGCACAGGTGAGCCAAGCCTCCCAGTCAAAAAGAGTTCCAAAAGCTACCATGACGGCAATTAAGCCAATCGTATCTGCTACGGTATCCCAATATCTTCCAACATGCGAAGGTCTTTCTCGCATTCGGGCTAACTCACCATCGACCGCATCAATCACTCCTTTGATGATGAGGAGAAAGCATGCAAGAATTGTCTGTCCTTGTAAAATCAGCCACGCACAGTAGATGGTGAGGATTAAATGGAAATTCGTAACTTGGATGACTGGCACTGGTTTTTCTTTGAGGAACCGAGCGATTACACGAGCGATTGGTCGACCCCATTCTGATAAATCGATGACGCTTTTGTCGCCGTATTTCTTGAATCCCACTGATACGCCCATGCTGTGCTAAAGTTTCTCATTGATAGCGTTCTGCTTTCTTTCAGGTACATATTGGACGGAGCATGACCCGTCCCAATCCTCGAGAAGTAAGGAGGAACTGCTATCTACACATCGCCTTTACGCTAAAATGAGGGAAATTGAATGAAACTTCGACTCCACCAATTTCTTTCCAAATGTGGAGAATTTTCATCTAAAGCAGATGTTAAAAAAGCGATTTGGGATGGCGACATTACCGTGAATGATTCAATTGTCAAAAACATCGCCTACGAATTTAAACCGGCAAAACGCTCTGTGAAATATCGTGGCAAGGAATTATTTCTCCCTGAAACCGATGTCTATTTTCTGCTCAACAAACCAGCAGGATGTATTTGTTCACGCCTGAATTCTCAAGAACTCGAACTTAACAAAAACTCTGTCTATGAGATTTTTCGAGACGCTGTGGAACCACCGGTGTATGAATCGCTGGTCACTGTCGGAAGACTTGACGAGGACACCACAGGTTTCCTCTTGGTTACAACGGATGGCAAGTTAGTTCATACGATAACCGACCCTCACAAGAAAATTAAGAAAACCTATCGAGTTACAACAGAGGAGAAAATCACGGAAAAACAACTTGAATCAATACGAAATGGAGTTGCAGTTTCAGTGATTGAATACGGTTCTTTAGAAGAGTTTGAAACTCGTCCTGCAACCATTGAATTAGAGAGTGAATCATGCGCTTTGCTGACCATTGATGAGGGTAAAAAGCGCCAGATACGACGGATGTTTACGTCACTTGATAACCACGTCATTCGATTACATCGCATTTCTACAGAAGCAATGGTTCTTGATGATTTTAATTTACAGCCTGGACAGTTTTGCTCTTTAACACGTGAACAGATTAATCGCGCTTTATTCTCTTAATTTGGAAAAAACTTCATAATAATTCAAAAATAACGGGAGTGAATGATAAATCACTGTTGCCTCTAGGAAGGTTATGAGCGGTATCGGACTCGTACTCACCCTTGGAAAATCAACAGAGCATGTGAAAACCTCACTTCTCAAATACAGCCCCAATCATCTTATCCTCCTCACCAGTGAAGATTTTGCATCCACTGCAAGGCGCCAATTGAGTCATTGGAAAAAACAATATGACCTTGAGGGGGATGTCTTCGTGATTGAAAACCTATTCAGTAATGAGGCTTCGGAACACATTATGACACAAACTCTCTTAGCAATAGATTTCTTGAAAATGGCAGAATTAGACCGAATTCTTCTCGGGATAACCGGCGGCACGATGCATATGGCTGCGGTCGCAGCCTCCGCTGCAACTATTGCTGATGTTCCAGTTTTTTATGTTAAGCAACCGGATGGAGACCAAGTTATTCAACCGAATAAAGATATTATTGAGATGCCAAGTTTGAGTGCATTTTCTATTTTGAGCAGTATGCCTCTTGAGGCGCTTGAATTGTTTGTTTCATCTTTCACAGACAAAGACAAAAAGGAGAAAGGCCAGATCACAGTGAGTGATGTAGCAACAGTTGGAATGCCCCCTTCCTATCTAAATTATCTGACTAAATACAGTGTCTTGGAGCAGATAGACGAATCAACATACACATTTACGTATACTGGAGTTAGTTTGATCCGGACTTTGCACTCTAATCCTAACATTAGGAAGCTTATCAAGGCTAAAACAGAGCAACCAGAACATCTTGACCACATGTTTGGTTAGAATGGGAGGAAGGATTATTCGAGGGTTCTCAAGGAACATGTGCCCCACAGTCTCGGCATTCCTCTTCACTGCTAATAATCCTCAAGTTTTCTGAGGAACATTTCGGGCAACGACGTTTTTGTGTAGACCCTAGACGGCAAGCCGGCTCATCCCAGAATGGAGACATTGAGTCTCGGAAATCACGGTGGCCACGCACTTCCTCCTTGACGACTAGAATTGATTTAATTTGAGAAAGGTCGACTTCCTTGTCATCGATATAAACAATGTTTTGCGCACATCCAGAGTATCCACATTTGTGGTTCGAACAGTTTATGTTATTCGCGTTATCAACGAAACTGAGGTCTCCGCATTTTGGACAAAACATCACATTATGAAGTACTTGGGCTGATTGTTTTTTGTCATTTTTAATAGATTTTCATTGATACATGCTTATAGTGAAAATACCCTATCGCAGCCATTCCAAAGCCGAGAATATTCAATAAAAGTATGCAGAGTAATGCAAACTATCACAGAATATTCAATGAGGCAATCCGTGCAGAAGCGCCAACAGGTACCGAAGTATTCGACACATCACCGACTTCAGACACAATGTTTCCGGAAGAACCGAAGCGATAAGTGTTCAGCCGGCTCAAGAAAGTGAGAATCAAAAACCGTTTTCTTGTAACCATCCGGTGACTGCAATGTTGTTTTGCCGCAAAACCGATGCTGCCTCGGTTAACAACTTTTGGCGTTGAGGAATGTTTTGTTGTTGTTCAGCAATTGCTGCCAGTTGGATAAGTGCGTCTGAGTGACCTTCATGGTCATTGACCGTTTTAGCCAGTCGTCGACTTTGTTCGAATCGTTCAGCAGCAGATTCAAGTTGATTACGATACAGATGCGTGTTGCCAATATTGAACAGTGCAATTCCTTCACCTTGTCGGTCTCCTAATTGGCGCATGATGGCTAACGATTCGTTGAAGTGGTGCTCAGCCTGTTCAAATTGGTCTTGTTCTTCAAAAAAGACGCCTAGGAGGTTCAATGTATCGGATTGTCCGCGCAAGTCTGAAAGCTTCTTTTTCATTTTGAGAGCCATTTTGTATAAGCGTTCAGCTTCGATATAATCGCCCCGCTGTTTGGCTTGGGATGCCAGCTGAATATGCGAGAAAGCCTCGCCTCTTCGGTCACCAATTTGACGCTTGATAGCAACGCTTTCGTTGGTTAATCTTTGGGCGTCACTGGTATTTCCAAGGTGCTCAGCCACCGTAGCGAGGTTGGCGAGAATAATCGCTTCACCCTCCAAATCTTTCTGCTTTCGTTTGATAATGAGGCCTTGTCGATAATGCATTTGAGCGGCTTGATATTCTTTCTTGGTTTCCAAAATATTCCCTAGACCGATCAATGCTACAGCAACACCGTTTTCATCTGCATGGCTTTCTTTGATGGTAAGCGCTTGTGAAAACAAGTCTTGCGCTTGGTCATACTCGTTACCAGTGAGAGCGAGATTCGCCATAGCCAAAATGACATCGGCTTCCCCGTTCTTTTCATCCAATTCGAGTTTTATTGCTTGTGCAGTACGGAAATTTTCGTATGCATTACCCGCATCTCCTTGGTTGAGTGAAACATAGCCGATATTAATCATAGCGTCCGCCTCACCGCTGCGGTTTCCTTCCGCACGGAATGTTTGAAGAGCTCGCTGATACGAATCGAGTGCTGCTTGATATCGGCCGGTTAATCGTGCTGCATTTCCGAGTTTCAAGTCAGTTGAGCCTTGAACTTTCACACCGCGAGAAGTGAGCTCATCTCCTGCTTTGAGAAGGTTTTTGACGCCAGATATCTGTTGATTTGATGGGTTTGAATTTTGAATATTCCCACTAAATCCCATTTGTTCAAGTGCCATAACCATTGCTTTGGCCATATCTTCTGGACTGTTTTGAACAATCGTCTGTGAAGTTAAATCACCCATGATGACGCTGTCAACAATTTTCTGGTGCGTGAAGACATTTGCACCTGATGTGTGTTGAACATCAGAACCTACAGGCACCCATTCAGAGCCGGTCCATTCCGATTTCCCATCTGGGCTCAGTGTGCGCTCTACCATGTTTCTAACAAAAGGTGTTCAACTATCTAAGTATTGTTTCATTGATAAATTTCTTATCGACGAACTATGAAGTAAGTACTATTAAATCATATATCAAGCCAACGAACACACAAACGCGGGGGGCAGAAACGTGGTAAAAATTGCAATTTATGTTGACACCTCCGGGTCAATGAATGAACGAATCCATGGAGAATTAGATGAAGATTTCAGCGGTGAATCGCGTTCAGTACTTGGTAAAATCTTTCGCGGACTAGGAATGAAAGGTCGAGTAAAAAAACATCTTGTTGCACAAGCGATGTGGCAAAATCTTGTTCCAACGTTCAAAGACAGGCAAACAAAAATTTCAACCATCAACAGCAGGGGCAGATCACGTAATCTTGCTCCGCTTGAATTTCGAACTGAAGAGGAATTGTTGAAGGTTAAGTTTCCAAAACCCAATGGTGGCACGTACCTGTGGAAGTTTTTAGTTGAAGAAGCAGAAGAACTTGCCAAAGACAGTGTTGACTGGCTGTTTTTCTTAATCAGTGATGGAATGGACATGAGTTCACCTCCACCGTTCAGTGGAGTGCAAGGATTTCAACCTTGTATTGAAGCCATCAAAAGCATCGGTATCGATGTCGAGTTCCACATTATCGGCCTAGGTTTGCCAGACTCTTCAGTGAATGTTTTTCGTCAAGTAAGTGGCGCAAGCGGTGGTTCGTTTGTCAACATTGTCGAAGCCGGAGATGACGTTGAACAGGCTGTAGAAGAAGTTGGTAGTGCAGTCGAAGAATCTTTGAATCCAATTGCGCGAATGGCAAGTCGTCAGAGAAGGCAACAGGAGTATCTCGAATCTCGGCAAGAAGGTGACCTTGAAATCACGACTGAAATCACTCCTCCTTCTCGCTCCTATTCAGGATATACGTATGGTGAAGTTACAATTGAAGACACCAACCCTGAACAACTTTCTCAATGGCAAAACGACCTCCTCAGAATTCGAGGTGATGAGAAAATTGAGAACATTCAATCCTATGAGAACTGGGTTTCAATGCGTTCTACACCACTCTTCTCCGAGACCCCAGGTATCCCAATTGATTCATGGGCGCTGTCTGCGGATGACGTCTCTCTTCTTGCCAGTATGAAAATCGACAATTTGTTCACATTCCTTTCACAAATTCGGCGGTCCGACGTACCTATCGAAAACCGAAGAATCATTGTCCGTGGCGAGAATATCTCTGAATCATTACTTGACACACTTGCGAATTCCGGTGCTCGAGTTGTCATTTATCCTGAAGAATTACCACCTCCACCACCTCCGGAGTTGGATGATGAAAAATGGGAGCGCAATGAGTATGACTTCAATGACAATCCAACTCGAGAATGGGATATTTACCCTCATCTTGGAGCCAGCAAGGCTCGCTATTCGGTCGTTGTAGACCCACCAGCATTCCCGGAATACGTCGACAAACTCTCTCAAGCTTTTGAGCGAAAAAACTTGGCTGCTGATTTAGAATCGAAACTTCGCCCAATACAACGTTCATACGCAGAAGCCGTTTTCAAACCGTCATGGCAACATCTCAACGCAAATTGGGTTCCGGACGATTGGCCTTCTCTGTTTTCTCTAGATCCTCAAGAGGTTGGTGAAGCGTTTTGTGAATCGCTTCGAATCGCCTATGTTCAAGTGGCTCATGAGTGGTTAATTTCACATGGTAACCGTCCAAAATTCGTCTTGGTTCGACTTTCAAATGAATCCAAGTCACTTGGATTACACAAACATCCTTGCTACCTTGAGTTCCAAACACTTCTCGCTGACATGTTCCACTATCAAAGCACAAACCAAGGGATAAAAAAGCCCCGAGTAGAGTATTGGTGATGCTTTTCACATACTTAGACACAAATACTACTTTACAGAGGCCTGCCTATGTCGGAGAAGACGCTTCGTGGCATGGTTGAAGAGAAAAAACCCTTCTTCTACGCCCTTGGAGTTCTGCTTCTTCTCACTGTCCTTTACGTCGTTGTAGGTGCTTCAACATGGGCGGTTGACCCGATAGAAAGCCCAACACGATTCTGTGAAGAAATTTCAGATGGGTTAGTCAAAGAACCGATGAATGCATTATCCAATTTCACCTACATTATCGTCGGTCTGATTATTCTCTGGAATCTTCCTTCTCAGAATGTAAGGGGCTCAAACCCGATGTTGGAACATGGCATGTATCCCATCCTCTATGCTGCAGGTTCAATGTACATCGGTATCGGCAGTTTCGCAATGCACGGCACCAATACCAATTGGGGTACAAGTATGGATTGGACAGGTATGTTGTTCTTTATTTCATTTCCAGTGTATTACAACCTCAGTCGTCAATATGCTTGGAGTGACCGCTTTTTCATCACGCTCTTTTTTATTATCTTCATTCTCACGGCAATTCTAGACACGTATGCAGCCAATAATAACCATGTCTTAATCGAAAATTTTTCAGACGATCGAAAACTGAAATTATCGCAGATAACCCGAGATTACATGTGGTCACTTTACATCGGAACTTGGATTATTCAAGAAGCCAAAAACCTGACAAAGAATCGACTTGGATGGATGATTTTCCTTCCGTTGTTTGCTTGCGTTACTCTTTCTGTTGGCGCTCCGAGCCTTCAAATCATCATTCTGTGCTTGATGTTTATCGTTATTGCAACGCTGCTTCACTTCAATGCAGGACAAGAATTGATTCGTAAGTCAACTCCCGACTTGTGGATTGGTTTGGGCTTCTATGTGCTGGGCAATGTTGTCTGGCGCTTTGGACGCGAAGGCGAATCGGCTTGTAATCCCGATTCGCTCTTTCAATACCACGCTCTTTGGCATCTGTTTACAGGGTTGGCCGTCTACTACTTCTATCGATACTTCCTAACAGAAAACACGCAAGATGAATCAATCACTGAGTGAAATTCTTCATTCCTGACGAATGTAACCTGCGTTTTACGCGTTGAAAAGTTTTGAATGGCGCAGACCGCTCGTCGGTGTTATGGCACGTCAAGGAATTCTCATCTCCGTCGTGCTTTTTTTAATCATCTCAGTGACGTCGAGTTCTGTTCTCGCCCAAACTCAAGCCTATAGCCAACCGAGTTCAGAGAATCAAACCATGTATCTGTGGGGTGATTCATCCCTCGCAAACGGAAATTGTTACACACACTTTTCCTCCGAAGATTCGACAGATGTTGGGTATGGAGAGATTGAAGAAACTGAAAACGTCAACTTCTCTTGTTCACTTGACCAACCTTTGCTGGAAGATATGTACCTCAACCCGGAGAGTTCGATTAATCTCCAACTCGGGTTCTTGATTCAATCCTCTGAAAACAGTGGCGGCGACGAACTTCTTCTTTCACTTCAGAAAGATTCAGAAATTCTAGCGCAACAAGAATTTACGTTCTCGACCTATTCGAATGAACAAGTCTCATGGCAGATTCAAGTCTCTGAAAACATGACGTTCTGGGAGCAAGGTTCAACCCCCCAACTCAATATTCAATTCAACAAGCCAAGTCCAACTGCTCTGGAATGCTTGAATCCTCAGAAAGCATTAGCTGGCTGTGAAGCGAAATTTCGGTTATACTATTCTGACAACACCGATGGGATGACTGTAGAGGGGATGTTCCCAATTCTCAATGCTTCTGATCCTGCAGCAGTGAATCCAAATCAACAGGATAATGACGACGATATCTCGAGTATAGCGGTTGGAAGCGGATCTCTTTCCGCACTGCTCTTCTCGCCTTGGTTTATCGGAATATTCGCATTTGTTGGTTTCGTCTCTCTCCAACGAGACCGATTCCAATTGGGTATGGTTCTTGAAGATGAATCTGATGAAGTTACTCTAGGTGATTCCTCTTCGGACGGAACGACGCTTGTTGACAGTTATCGTGCGCGTGTTCTCACTCTCTGCGCTCTTTACGTCGCTCAAGGCATACCGTGGGGTTTCATCACCATTGCCTTCCTAACGTTCTTGGCGGACAAAGGCGTTGGCGCTGGTGAATTAGCACTCATGCTTACACTTGGCACCCTTCCCTGGTCGGTGAAATTTCTCTGGGGCCCGGTAATTGACCGCTTTCAATTCCCTTCTTTGGGCCGCCGCAGACCATGGATCCTTCTTGCCCAAAGTGGAATGGTTCTCGTTTTAGCATCGATGATGTTTGTTCCAAATCCAGAAGAAAATGTGCGAACAATCGCATGGATGTTCTTGGTTTACAATATTTTCACCTCTCTGCAAGACGTGAGTACTGACGCTTTGGCAGTTGATGTTTTGAAACCTCATGAAATAGAGAAAGTCAACAGCTACATGTTTACGGCAAAGTCAGTTGGTGGAATCATCGGAGGGGCAGGGCTTGGACTCATCATCGGCACCCTTGGAATCAAAGCAACTATTTTGCTTCAGATTCCTATTCTAATCCTGATTATGCTCGTGCCCATGTACATGACAGAACGACCCGGAGAGAAGCGTTTCCCGTGGAGTGAAGGTCAAGGCAGTGAACAACTGCAAGAGGATCAGCGTGATTTCAAAGATATTTTTGCGAAACTAAGAACTGCCTTTTCACTTCGTTCTGCACAACTTGGAATTGTATTGAGTCTCGTGATGTCGCTCTCGTTCTTTTTGATTCCAATTTTGCCGCTGCTCTTTGTTCGAGAACTGGATTGGACCGTTGAGCAATTTAACGTGACCAACGGAGGAATAATACTGCTTTTCACCATCCTCGGTTACCTCGCTGGAGGACAATTAGGTCGACGATTTGGAGGAAAATCAGTCATCATTTACGCTGCATTGTTCACTGCAGTCGTCACTTCGTTGTGGGGCTTAACTGAATCAATGTGGAGCAATGGAACCTACATGATGGTGATGTGGTCCATTCGAACGTTTACGTGGGGACTTGTTACCATCAACATCTATTCTTTGGTAATGCGGGTGACGTGGAGCGAGGTTGGAGGAACACAATTCACTGCATACATGGCGATGATGAACGTCTCATCGATTATCGGCTATCAATTGACTGAGCCACTTGCCAGTCGCTTTGATTATTCGACACTGTTCTTGCTCGCTGCAGCCCTTGAAACACTGATTATCTTTGGAGCACTGTTCATTGACCCAGCAGAGACCAGGCGAACGCTTGCTCAAGAGTCGTCAGCCAGCTTGCCCTAGCGCCTCCACCTTTGGGACGCACCCTTCGTCCAGACGACATGGATTCTATACCCAAAGGCACTCGGAAGAGTGGGCGATGCAGGATTCGAACCCGCGTCGACGGGTTCGAAGCCCGTCAGGATATCCAGGCTACCCTAATCGCCCTTAACCTGCCGAGTTGCCCCCCCTTTTTGAATAAGGTGGAAGGATTGGCTTGTTCATGGCACGCTCTCTACCGTGTATTCCTACGGGATGTTCTGCCTGTTGTCGAGAGACGACCATGCCCTTGACAAAAGCCGAGGCAGCCTTGCTCAATCGTCGTACTGGAATGGCTGTTGAGGATTTCACTTGGCGTAATAACGGCATACTTACACTGCTCAATGATGCGTTAACACGCGCCTGCGTCTTTCTTTTGACCAATTCCTCCGATGTTCACGCAGAAGGCATGTGTTCAGTGTATGAGGTGCGCCCTCAGGGATGTCGTACTTATCCACACGTCTTGAATCAAAACGATGAGGCTGTTCTCGATGATGGATGTCTTCACAAATCACAATTCTCCGAACCAACAGAAGAAGACGCCATTGTTCTCCTCAATCTTGAGGAACAATTGTTGCGTGAAGTATGAGCCGGCCAAGGCTAGCATGAACGTGTTCAACCCAGCGATTATTGATACGCCACCCCGTCTTTGCAAACGTGGATTCAATTTCACTCCACTCTCCGTGAAGCAATTCAAATTCAGCATCATCAGTGAGCGCCTCATCAGGGAACTCGCCGAACGGATGCATGGGTAGAATCAGTACTAAACCAGCATTTTGTGAAGCGACTTCCCGACTGCTGAGCAGCACCGCTTCAATCAATTCAGCATGGTCAAGCGAACCTTGAGAATTACGTCCGTAGGGTGGGTCAAGGACAAAACCAGCGATACGATGATGTGCGTGAATAGGAATGACTTCAGGCAGTAAAGTCGCATCACCAAGCAACAATTTTGCATCGGAAGCAGGCATTGCCCAATCGAGGTTTTTCTGAGCGCCTTCAATCATCAATGGGTCGAGATCAACGCCGTAGGTTTCCCGATTGGAGAGCGCCGCCTCAAGCACAAACCCACCCGTACCCGTCATCAAGTCGAGCGTTGCTCCCGATTCACCAGGCCCTGATGCGACATTGACTGCTAGACGGGCAAGGCGAGGGTCAAGGCTGACCGGCTTGAAGAACGGGCGGTCTGTCGCTCTTCGAGATACAATTCCATCAGAGTCATCCCCTAAGCCAACCATCCAACCGCAAGCAATGATCCCTGCACTTGCATCAAAGACCATACCTAAACGGTGTTCTGGGGATTCAAGGTCGATTGAATATCCGAGAGAAGAAAGGATTCCGCCGACGGAACGGGCGTATTCTTGAGTGCTTACACCGACCATTTTCCCTTCATGTTTCATGTTGCGAACAGCGACCGTGCCCGAACGAGGGTAGGTGTCAAGATAGGTGCGGATGAGTTGGAAAAAAGCAGTAGAATCTTCCTCATGACTCCATACGACAGCATTCCACAGCAAGGCTTGGCAACCACTTGAACAATCGACAGCTGCTTGCATCTGTTCAAGAGTGATATTTCCTTCAAGTTGAACCAATCTTCGCGACTTAAGTCGAAGGAGTTCCGCTTGCGGCAGTAATGCTGCAATCTCCGCTCGAGCCAATGCTGGATGCCAGCCACGTAAACTCGCTACATGACTCGCCATGTTGAGCGCTTGCGCCTCGACTTCTTGACCAATTCGGATGCGAATATACACATACTGTCGCCTTTTCTTCACACCATGGGCTGTAATCTTCGAGACCTCGCCACGCCCGAAAACATCGATTTGGCCTCTCTTTCAGGTAAGCGTGTTGGAATTGATGCCTTCTTGACTGCGTTTCAATTTCTCACCACTATGCGTGACCGTTCACCCCAAGGCGACGGCGGACCTCTTCGAGCAGAAAACGGAAAAGTCGTCTCTCACTTGATGGGTTTTCTCAATCGAACCACGACGTTGCTGAAACTTGGAATTAAACCAGTTTACATTTTCGATGGTGCAGCACCAGAACTGAAAGCCGATGAAATCGCATCCCGTCGAGCACGCCGTGAAGAAGCAGAACGCGTTCACAAAGAGGCACTGGCTGCTGGAGATTTCGCTTTGGCGCAAAAGATGGCTCCTCGAATCATGCACTATTCTCAAGAGATGGTTGATGAGACCAAGCACATGTTGGATTTACTCGGCGTTCCCTGGGTTGTCGCTAAAGCAGAAGGTGAAGGCCAAGCAGCGGTGATGGCTGCCAAGGGGCAACTCGATGTTGTGGCAACCCAAGACTGGGATGCACTGCTTTACGGAACACCTCATTTGGTCCGCAATCTCATGAGCGATGGATCAAAACAGCACGGCCGTGTTGTTCGCGCTCAAGCAATCGATTTGGAGCAGATGCTTGAGACGCACGGCCTCAGCCGTGAGCAATTGATTGACCTCGCCATTATGATCGGTACAGACTTCCATCCAGGCATCAAGGGAATTGGACCAAAGACCGGAATCAAACTCATCAAAGAGCACGGTTCAATTGAAGTCATTTGCCAAGTGAAAGACAAAGAAGTTCCTGAACGGCTTGATGAAATCAGAGAAATTTTCCATAACCATCCTGCCGTTGAAGTTGCAGATGAAGACCTTCAACCTGGACAAATCGACGTCAAGGGCCTCATTCAATTTTTACAGGTCGAACGCCAGTTTAGTCAGCGTCGAATGGATAATGAATTGGATAAATTGCGAGATGTAGGTCTCATTCGAGAGGGCGGGCAACGCTCACTCTTCTCTTTTTGATGGCTTCATAAAGCGCAAAGGACTTGCTAAAACATCCACTCCTTGGTGCTGAGTTACTACCTTTCGTGCTACACTTTGCGGGTCTGAAAGCGCCTCAAGAACGGTGTTAACCGGTGCGCATGGAACACCCGTTAACTTCTCTTCAAGTTCCGCTCGCTCCAACACTGCTACTGCTTTGGCCACATGTGCTTCAACCTCAGTTCGGTCGAGCACTCGACCTTCATTGGTCGTCCAAGCTTCTTGATTTTCTATTCCAAGGGCTTCAACCAAAGTGAGCCACTGATTGTCAGAGCCTACACCGATGACAAACCATCCATCCTTTGCCTCAAACGCCCGATAAGGTACGAGATTCGGATGAGCGGAACCCATTGGTTGGGGGTTGTTACCGCTTGCTAATGCATTGTGTGCTTGATTGACCAGAGCGGCAATGGCACTGTCCCATAGCGACAAGTCAATACGCATGCATTCACCGGTTTTTTGCTTGTGGAACAAGGCAGCAAGAATCGCATTTCCAGCATTGAGTCCAGTAATCACATCTATCCATGCTACACCGACTTTTACTGGCGCTCCACCTGCTTCACCAGTGATGCCCATGATGCCACTGCGGGCTTGTAAAGCGACATCATAGCCAGGCTCGTCACGACGTGGACCCGTTGCACCATAGGCAGAAATTGAACACAGAATCACATCTTCAGGCAGAGGCCCGAGTAAGCGTTCAAGTGTTCCTGGTCGAAAGTTCTCAACCACGACATCCGCGGTTTTTATGAGTGCTCGAACTTCACTGGCTTCGCGTTTTAAATCAAAAGTGATAATTTCTTTGCCACGATTACAAGATAGGAAATACGCAGCGACCTGTTTTCCATCAAAACCGGTTGTAAAAGGTGGGCCCCAGTGACGGGTGTCATCACCCCATGGTGCCTCGATTTTGATGACTTCTGCGCCGAGGTCTGACAGCATTTGGGTTGCATAAGGCCCCGCTAAAACACGAGACAAATCAAGGACTCTTACTCCATCAAGAACAGCGTTCATTTTCTCCACTCCAAGTATACAAACGATAGTTCTCATCGACTCTATCAGAACCTTCGAATTCAACCTCTACCCAACCTTCGGGTGCTACTGCATACCCGGTTGGATAATTCACGATCCAGTTGACATCTTTTAATGTGTCACATTCGAGTAATTCATTGTGCCAATCTGTATCATTATGCCTCCAGAACCCCAAGTTATCTCCATCACTATCAGAATCCATTGCAAACTTAATCGAGTACATCCGGTGCACTGATAGCGGTGAATTTGCAATGAAGATGATGTCCTCACCCTCATCGATTTCATCACCTAAATGAACACCTATGACTTCAGTTCCTCGTTCCCCTGTTGAGGCCAGTACCGCTGCATTCACCAGCAGCATAAAGCAAATTGCGGCAACGACTGTATTTCCCCCAGCCCCTCGAAATGTGATTCCTTTCGATTCAGACTTCAACATACGACTGTACCAAAGTGGAATTATGAGCAGTGAAAGATATCGAGGATTATTTCTGAATGAGAATACTATATCGAAAAATCCTGTCTCTAAAGCGACTGCTTCGGTAACCCAAAGTGCAGCAACCCATCCAATTAGACACGCAGCGACCAAGGATGAGCCTTTGGTGATTAATCTTGATTCCTCGGTATCAATTCCATCGTCTCTAGAAAACATGAGCATACCGCAATGAACGAATATGAAGTATCCAATAAATGCAGATAGCAAAGCAGGAATGATGTCAGGATTGGCTAATGAAATCTCATTCCTATACAGAATAACAGCTTCGACGATAATTGCAGCAATTACGAATTTTATTTTGCCGATTTCTATTCTCTTAACCAAGAGTAAAGCCATTGCTGCAGGGATAACATACCAAATTGGCATCCCTTTGAATGACAAAATAATAGCCGCACACAGGAGAGGTACTATCCACCAATAACTCAAATCCCTGTTATCTCTTACAGCCTTGATAATACTGTAAGTCGCTAAGACAACAATCGTCAAAATTACTCCTTCTTGGTAGAATCGTCCAGCAGCCCTAATCAAGGGAGGATAGATTGATGCTAAAGCTGTTAGACGTAATGCTTGGTCCTCGCCAAACAGATTTGTAGTCGCTAAGAATATCGCTGCTAGACAACCCAATCCACCAATTAATCCCAGAACATGTAATGTTGCAATAGAAGGAGAAAATATGCCGAACCACATCTCGATGAGTGAATGCCAAGCAAACCATTTGTCATCAGCAGGCACCTCTGAAGGAGTCGAACTATCCGGCGCATCAGGTCGCAGTTCACCCCATTCGAGGTGCGCTTCGCCGTCATCCATTTCGTCACTGACATATGATGCATGAGCATGGGCATCTAAGCCCAGAGGCATCAGTACTGCTGCAAGAATGTGCATCAGGATTCCGATAAGGAGAAGGCCCTTCCAGAACTTATTCTCCATGTTCACTCCTGACGCCTTAATCTCTTGAGCCCTTTGGACTCATTCAATCATTAGAGTCGGTTTCCAGATGCCATCCTGTTTACGGTAATCATGGCACTGTTGCATGAGAATACCTCTGTGATCTCAGCGATACAACGTTAACACCCCAAGGGTAGAGTGTTCATTCAAGTGGAGAAGTAGATTTTCTCAACGGAGAGGAGAATGGCGCGTTTTGACGCGCTCCGTGCCTCAAGCGTTTTTGTCAGCTTGGACTTGTGTGCGAACTGCTTGAGCAGCAGACTTTGCCTCTTGCATAGCCTTGCGCACACGGGTACCAGCAGCAGCGTTACCCTTGTCATGCTTGACAGCATCACTAAGAGCGGCAGTTAAATCATCAATCATCGTTTGAACCATAGCCTCGACGGACATATCCACTCCGCAGCGGAAACGGCTTTTAGCGATTGCTCCGGAAAAACATGAAAAGGAGACAGTAAAATCGATGCATGGAGCGCCGAACTCAACCATTTTTGTTGAAATCAGTAAATCTGACTAATACTTTAGCGAGATTTCAGGCGAGGGGTTGAAAACCCTACGGCTGGAGGGTGTTGCAAGGAGGAGCAAGAAATGCGCTTCGGTGTTCGAGGAACTTTGCCGGACCCAGACCCTGTTGCTACACAGGAGTGGGTCGATTCCATCCTTGCGGTCCGTAACCAACTCGGCGACGAAGAAGCGCGAAGAATCCTGCTTTCAACCGTTGATGCTGCACGCCATGCAGGCGTTGAAATCGATGTCGTGAACACCCCTTATCTCAACTCAATTCACCCTGATAACCAAGGCGCTTACCCCGGCGATTTAGATATGGAGGAACGCCTTGAGGGAATTATTCGATGGAATGCGATGATGATTGTCACACGTGGTAACAAATATTTTGATGGAATTGGCGGGCATATTTCCACATATGCATCAATTTCTCATGCTTGGGAAATAGGATTCAATCATTTCTTCCGAGGTAAAGACGGTGCGGGACAAGGCGATCACTTGTATTGGCAAGGCCACGCATCTCCAGGAATCTATGCAAGAGCATGGATTGAAGGACGATTAAGCCACGAACAGATAGAAGCTTTTCGACAGGAAACCGGCGGCAAAGGATTGTCATCTTATCCGCACCCACGCTTGATGCCAGACTTCTGGGAATTTCCTTCTGTTAGCATGGGCCTAGGTGCAATGACGGCAATCCACCAAGCGAGATTCAATCGTTATCTGGAAGACCGTGGACTTGCCTCGACTGCCAACTCTCGCGTTTGGTATACCATGGGTGATGGAGAATCAGACGAGCCAGAATCTCTTTCTCAACTTTCTCTCGCAGGGCGTGAAGGACTTGACAACATCGTCATGACCATGAACTGTAATCTTCAACGTCTTGATGGGCCAGTCCGTGGTAATTCTAAGATCGTTCAAGAACTCGAAGGCCGCTTTAGAGGTTCAGGGTGGAACGTCATCAAAGTTCTCTGGGGCAGCAGCTGGGATGATTTGTTTGCTCGAGATTCTGCTGGTTTACTCGCATCTCGCCTTGATGAATTGGTCGACGGTGATGAGCAGCGAATTATGACTGCAGACGGTGCAACAATCCGCAAGGATTTGTTTAATTCAGAAGGTCTGCAAGCCCTCGTTGCCCATTTGAGTGATGAAGACCTTGTCGATCTCTGTGCAGATGTTGGTGGCCATGATTTCATTAAACTTCATGCCGCTTACGCTCAAGCAACCGCCCACAAAGGTGAGCCGACCGTCGTGCTTATTCGTACCATCAAAGGGTTTGGGCTTGGACCTGCTTTTGCTGGTCGAAATACCACCCACCAAAAGAAGAAGGCAGACATGGAAACCATGCAATACATGCGTGACGACTTGTGCCTTGACTTCTCAGATGAAGATTTAGAAAAGTATCCTTACGTCATGCCTGAAGACGTCCCTGAACTGGTCACCTACGTTAAACAGCGACGAGCAGTTATGGATGGCTTCGTGCCGACTCGAACGGTTCCAAAGTTCGACCTCACCCTTCCCGATGAAGCAACCTATGCGGATTTTGATGAAGGTACAAAAGGCAACATGCAAGTCTCGACAACCATGGCCTTTGTTCGCATCTTACGCGCTTTGATGAAGGACAAAGAGTTTGGAAAACGCATCGTCCCTATCATTCCAGACGAGGCTCGAACCTTTGGAATGGATCCATTGTTTGCAGAGTTTGGAATCTATCACCCCGAGGGTCAACTCTACAAGCCCGTTGACCATAAAGTTCTGATGAAATACAAAGAATCGGCCAAAGGTCAACTCTTAGAGGAAGGAATCAATGAAGCGGGTGCAACTTCAACATTTATTGCTGCAGCGACCTCTTTTTCCACCCATCATTACCCGACAATTCCCTTCTATACCTTCTATTCAATGTTCGGATTCCAGCGTGTGGCTGACCTCATTTGGTCGGCAGCCGACCAGCGTGCTCGAGGTTTCCTCATGGGGGCAACTTCGGGCCGAACCACACTCAACGGTGAAGGATTACAACATCAAGACGGGCACTCTCTTTTGATGGCTCATACCAATCCAGCGGTTCGTGCTTGGGACCCAGCCTTTGCTTACGAATTAGCAACCATCATCCGTCATGGTATTGATGAAATGTATGGCCAAGACAAAGACGTCATTCACTACATCGCTGTTTACAATGAAAACTATCCAATGCCTCCTAAGCCGCAAGGTGTTGACCAAGGCATCATCCGTGGCATGTATCTGTTGCGAGGTGCGCCAAAGGGTAACGGTCCAATCGTTCGCCTCATCGGTTCAGGTCCAATTATGGTCCAGGTCTTGGATGCGGTTGAGAAATTGGAGGCGTTTGGCGTGCGTTGTGAAATCTATTCAGCAACATCGTATGGAGAAATGCGTCGAGAAGGTTTGGAATGCGACCGATGGAATCGTCTTCATCCTACCAAAACTGCAAAGCAACCTTGGGTCGAACAAATTCTAGGAAGTGGAACAGTTCCAGTTATTGCAGTCAGCGATAACATGGCAGCAGTCCCCGATATGATCCGTCAATGGGTTGGCGGGCATTACACTGTACTTGGGACAGATGGATTCGGTCGCTCAGACACTCGAGAGGCATTACGGCGTTTCTTTGAAATCGATGGAGCAGCAGTTGCTCTTGCAGCACTTTCGTCTCTTGTAAGAGACGGTTCAATTGATGCAAGTGTCTATGAAAAAGCCGAGAAAGAATTCGGCATTACATCTGAAAGAGAAGACATCACAGAACTGTGATGTGAAACAATCGTTTCTTCTTCACTCGCTTCCGACGAGTTTGTAATCATCAGAAAGTGGTGTTGCACCGGTTTCCATGAGGATGATTTTTCCGTCTTTGAATCGCATGAAGGACATGACAGCCTCAGAGTCGGAATCGTTTGCAAAGTGAACAATGGAGTGAGCAACGCCAACTTCATCGTTTTCGAAAAGAATTCTTTGTTGTTCTCCTTTCGGCGGGCTTCCGCCACTGACGAATCCTAGAATGTCAGATTTGCTCATGGTGATTCCGCCCACGTGCGGGTTGAACACGCAATCATCGTGAATGATGTTTGCAAGTGCGTCGACATCTCCGTTATCCCAGGCCTCGTTGTATGCTGCTATGATAGACATAAAACTGCCTTTCACGCTCCGTTCTTAAACCCCTCGCGCTTGTCTTCTGGGTAAAAATCAAGGAGATTTCGACGTGGTTATTCACGCATTTACGATGAACAGTTTACTTGCACTTGACCGGATTCTTGGCGATATAGGGGTTTTTTGCTTTCTTGACGATTTGCAAAATTGCCCATCCCAAAAGGTAGAGGAAGAATGCCCAGCCGATGACGGCAAATCCTAGAATAGTATATCCTGCCAAATTGAAGGATTCGGTTCCATCGCTCAACGTACTCTCGGTTTCTGCTGATACGCTTAATGAAGCAAAACTGCCCACTATAAACAGGAGCAGCATGACAACACGTAGCTTCATTTTCTCCCCTCACATCTGTTCTATGAACTCTCGAACGTGTAGAGCGAGTTTCGCGAGATTTAAAAGATTAGGTTTCCCTAAATGAAACAATCTCAGGGCTCAAATACTACCAAGAAATGAAATGACCATGTGGGGGCCAGACAAGGATTGGCAGTGTTTCCGTTGTTATTCCACACATCCACCTTCGCACATGTCTCTGAATCGAGAGACCAAGAAATGGTACTGCGCGACTTGCATTGATCCTGAAGTCATCAGCACACCTTACATTCTCACAAAAGAGCAAACTGAGGCCATTTCGCTTCATTGTCAGCGTTGCAATACGGTCTTTATCACGCAATTCAAAAGTAAACTCGAGGGAGACAAATCGTCCTTCATTTGTCAGCGATGCAAACGGAATGGCGAGCAGTAAAACGCTCAGATTCTATGAGGTACCGGCTCGGCGTTCTTCTTCCGCAATGTGGTCTTTCCAATATTGGAGCATCTCTTTTGCCACATATTGGTCATAACATTCTTTGCACAATTCCATTTTTTGAGAGTTTGAGCCGTGATAGAGATGCGTGATGGATTTGAGTCCGCATGAACTGCAGATTCCCGTCAACACCGGTTTGGCCATGCTTTGTGCCAAAGCGCCGAGTTATTTAGACATGGGCAAAATTAGATTCCATTCATTCAATCTTCATGCGGAGTTGAATTACGAAGGCTTCCAATCCTTGTAAGCGATTTGTGCGGGAATGACTTCCTCTTCCCCGTCATAATAATCAATCATTCTTTCGGCAACCCATTGAAGCCATTCAAACGCTTGCTCGCTTTCCTGCTCTTTTCTGAAATTTTCAATAATCAACCTGTTCTTTTGCCATGCAGTAATCATGGAGAGAGAAAATTGCTTTCGCACGACATCGAAATCAAAATGCCCATCATGGAGAGTTATGGCTATGCTTTCCCAAGTCAGCAATACAGTGAAAACTTTCGGATAATTTTCTCCATGAAACTCTTCCAATTCCTTGAATGATTTCAAGTCATCAGGTTGCATCCAGATTGATATGCTTCCGTGTGAGAAGTCTTTGTTTTGCCATAATTCAGACAGTTTCAATGAAGATGACGCCTTTCTGTCCTTCTTCATTTCCTTAATTGTAATCCAGCTGTAAATCGCTGCTCCAAAAATGGTAACCAGTCCTAAAACTTCAGCCCATTGTGATGCAGAATCCAAGTCCATTGACATAATTCTGTATCCACGCAGTCCTTGAACACTTGGTCAAGGACACACCGTGCAGTATGGCCGACCATATAGCAACCCGAAAATCCACTTTTACTTCTGCTTCTGCAAGCAGAAAAAGACGGACACACCAACCCAGTGTCCGAACTTTTGGCCGTCGCGTGAGTGTATATAGTAAGCCTGAGAAATCTAGATTGATGGCTAAGCAGAAACAAGCAGAAGAATGCGTTCTCTACGTTCGAGCATCAACAACTCGTCAAGCGGAGGATGGAGTGAGCATAGATGCTCAAATTGCCAAAGGAAAAGCTAACGCAGAATTTCGTAATTTACTGCTTCCTGATGAGAATATTTTCATCGATGACGGGGTGAGTGCCAAAGTGCCATTATGGTCAAGACCTGCTGCTAAGCAGATGAAGGAGTTCATCCTCAAGCAGAAAATTAAGCACATTTTTGCTTACAGAATGGACCGATTATTTCGCAGCACCATCGATTGCCTTGCCACAGTGGAAGAATTAGATGAATTCGGTATAGGAATTCAGTTTTGTGAATCAGGAGGACAACCTCTTGATTTATCTTCAGCAGTTGGTAGAATGCTCATCACAATCTTGGCCGCCTTTGGCGAGATGGAGCGTAATCTCATCAGCGAGCGAACCACAATGGCTCTACAACATCTCAAAGACACAGGAAAACGATTCACGTATGACAAATACGGTTGGGACGTGGATGAAGACAACAACTTCGTCGAGAATGAAGAAGAACAGAAGTGGATTGAATACATCCACGCAAGGTATCACGAAGACGGCATCAAGGTTTCAGAGATTGCAAGAGAATTGAACACTTGTGGAGTTCCAACCAAGCGCGGAGGAACATGGTCGCATAAACAGGTAAGCCGCATTTTGAGGAGAATTCCATGACCCGCAAGGAGAAGCCTTTTCGAGGAGATGGTGGTAGCGAGCATATGGCGGTCTTGTCCAAGAGTTATAGTGACAAGCGTTGGTTGCAAATGAAGAAGAAGCCAAAAACAACTAATCCAAAAATTACAATCCGAAGCGTGGATCTTTTTGCTGGTATTGGCGGGATTGCGGTTGGCACACAGGAAGCTTGCAGAAGACTTGGTTATGCTCATAAGTGTGAATTGGCTAATGAGTGGGATGAATCAGTTCTTTCTGTTTTTGAAGATAATCTACAACCTGAAGTTGCAATTTGTGGAGATGTTGGTTCCTTATTTAATAGAGGACTTTTTGCTAAAAATCTCAAGGAACTTCTAAGAAAGAAATTGACTGTTGTCGAAAAAAAACTACTTCAAAAATACCCTTTCCTAGCCGAACCTGATTTACTGACTGGAGGTCCTCCTTGCCAGGGTCATTCTGATTTGAATAATCATAGTCGCAGAGACGATCCTAGAAATGCTCTTTATTATCGAATGATTAGGGCTGCAAAAGTTCTAAATCCCAAAGCAATTATTATTGAAAATGTATCAACTGTAATCCATTCAAAAGAGAAAGTGGTCGATAATTCAGTTGATTTGCTCAAAAAAATGGGATATAATGTAAAATTGCTAATGATTTGGGGTAATGAGTTTGGAGTTCCACAAAAACGCAAACGCCATTTTTTAATCGCTTCAAGAATTTCCAATCCAGATATTTCCCTGTTGGAGGAATATAAACTGAAAAAGGATCGAACTCTTAGATGGGCTATTGAAGACATTGAATCATTGGCAAATTCTACCACTTATGACTCTCCTGCTGATTCCGATGATGAAAATAAAAAAAGAATGCAGTGGTTAATTGATAATGATCAATATAACTTGCCCAACGAATTACGTCCTGACTGTCACAAAGATGGACATAACTATCCTGCAGTATACGGGCGAATGTATTACGATCTACCTTCATCGACAATAACTACTGGTTTTCGTTCTAACGGTCAAGGGAGATTTACTCACCCAGTTGCTAATCCTGCACGACCGTTAACTCCTCATGAAGGTGCAAGAATTCAAACATTTCCTGATTGGTTTTCCTTCGAAAAAGTGGGAGTTACAAAAATGTCTAAGGGTATTGGAAACGCAGTGCCACCAATATTAGCTATGCATATTGCCAACTTAGCGATTTCTTCAATTATTGAAAAGCCAAAAGTCGTCAGTGAGTAATTCAAGTGGCATTGTAGTTGTATCGAGCGTCCATTTCAAATCAGATAAAGAGCGAATTGGGCTTTCAAAACGGTCTTCATGTAGAACATCAGTGTTTGAATCAATAAGTATGAATTTCGGTTCAATAACCTCGTATTCTGATATATATCTTGGTGAATGTGCTTCATTATATCTCGCAAGTTCAAGTTTTCTGAGAAATTCGGTTTGCATTTCAACATCTTGTCGTATTAACTCATGAATAATCTCTATTTGTTGAGGCAGCGTACGTCCATTGCCTTGATTCAAATTAACTACAATGAGATACAAATCAGGATTAGAAGGTCGTAATTGATTTAATGAAGATATTTTGATGTCAGAATTATTGATGCTGGTTGTTTTTATTTCTAAATGACAAGTTTCCAACTCAAAATCATGAGTTGCTCCTTCAGGTCCAGTCCAGCTATGTACAATTTCAGGATTATTTGCAAGCATTAGTTTCTCCAATATCCACAATTCTCCAAACAAACCCATTTGCTCACTTAAACCCAAAACAGAGGTGCTTCTCCATATTTTTACATATTTCTCGATGATTTTATCAGAGCTTTGAACAAGTGCTTCTAGATTAACTGAATTAATTAGCTCATAGACAAAATCCTGCATCTGTTCTCTAAAATTGGAGGGATACCTGAGAACATATGCTCCTGATTCCCAAACTTGCCCCAGTCCTGAAATAGATTTTATTATCGCGTCTAGCTGAGAGGTCTTTGAGTACCAGGAGGTGAGTCTTTCATGGCAAATAAATGCTACATGATCGAAACCCTGTTCGTGTCCCACTAATATGCGATTTTCAAGTCCAACTGGGCGGTAACTTTCAGTCTGCGTTTGACCGAATTGACTTTCTGAAACTTCAAATTGAATTTTTATTATCTCTGAATTTATTGGCATCTCATAACCCCGGGAATGGTTCAATGCCAATTCTAATCCAATAATCTCTAAGATTTTCTCGGCGCTCTTCATCATTTAAAATTGCTCGAGGCAATACGACTGTTATGCCCAATAAGTCAACAGGCTCTTCACCATCACGGAAAAGATCTGTTCTCGCACTTGTAGTTTGTCGACCTTGATGTCCACCGAAGGTGGAATTCTTGTCAAAAATATATGCTAATATTAGAGGGTTAGATGGATCTCTAACTCTCCACATTTGATTGTATGAAAATCGTCCATCCATCCCTTGAAAGTCATTGGGGCTGCCATCTAGATCAACGATTGTATCGGTAGAACCAGCAAACCATCCTAAACCATTCAGATTGACCTTTCTGCTTCTGCGAGGCAAAACTAACTCAATATTGTTCCCAAAATCTGCAAGTGGTTGCTTTATCTCACCATTTTGCAAACCAATTAAGCATAGATTCCAGGAGGATAATTCATTCTCCGTATGTTCAACCCGGTGTCCTATATGATCAATGATTTGTGTAATCGGCCACGGGTTTTGTTCGGGATATTCTAATTCTTGCAAGAAATTGATAACCTGATCTGAAGCAATATTTCTCCAGATGGAGTTCTTGTTATTTCTTCCAACGCGCTCAGGTTGATCTAAGTCTGAAATCAGGTTAGAAAAAATACCAAGATTATGCCTCAAAAGATTTGGATTATCGAAGTGGAAACTTTCCGTATAGGGGGTTTTTTGCCCCCCTCCCATGGCACCTGAACGTAGGGTTCTGACATTTCTTCTAGCACCAGGCCTAGTGGGATCCATTCCTGATTGCTGGAGAACTCGAACACCAAAATCAAGGGGCGTTATCTCATTTTGTTCTTCATATCGTTCTAAATCATCCCTTAGTTGCCTCTCTACTTCGACCATTCCCGAGAATCTTTCAGCAATTTCATGAGTGACATGTATTCGAACTAAATCTCGAAATCCTCGACGGTATCCAAACCATCTTGACATTTGCATCAAAGTATCGTGTGTAGTAGTTGGCCTTACAAAGAAGCTAACACACAGTCCTTCCAGCGTTAAACCTCTAGATAACCTATTTCCGCCGACAGCAATTGCTTTCAAACCACTATCAGAAAATCTATCAAAATCTAAAGCATCTTCACTATCCATATTAATTTCTAAAACGTCAGGAGAATCCATGTGTAACTGCATTCGAATTTGATAAAGAACATCTACCCATTCTTCTCGGATTGAATGTGAAAATTCCTGAACAAACCGTTCTTCAAATTCTTCAACCATTAAGCGACCTCTCTCAGATCTAGGCATCAATAAATATCGACTAATGTGTTGAATAATTGCAGTAATTCTACGAACAAGCGGAGTCATTGTATTAATTGTATGACGTGTATGAATCATCATCGTACTGTGTTGATTACTTTGCCCTCTCACGCCTCTAATCCCACAAATAATCAAATAATCATGAATAGCATTCAACATCGACTGTGGCACTGTTAAATTTGGGATTACAATGCGTTCGTCATCTGTCATGGCCCTCAAAATTTCAGCTTCATCATCTGGAACAATTCTAACATGAGGCCATTCAGCATCGGAACCATGTGGAAATATATCTTCCAAACCGAAGTGCTCCTCAGGTCTCGGGAGTGATGTAATGAAATCGCTCGGGTAAAGAGTCGGGCCATAACCGTCGTCCTCATTTGGATCGATAAATACATTAGCAAAAGGAGTCGCTGTGTATCCGACATAAGCTACTCTCGGGATCATATTAACGAGGGTTCTCAGCAAAATATTAATTTTACTTGGTCTTAGTTGTGGCTCTCCTCTGTAATCTATGTCTTCTCGATCCATCATGTTTACTGATGCATGATCTGCCTCATCATCGATTATCAGAACATTTAGTTTACCTAATGTTTCTTCATCAAAGGTTCGAAACCAATCAAGTACTCCTGCGCCTTGTGCATCATCTTCATCTAATGTACCAAGTGGGCTAGTGTTTTTCTTAATCACGCATAATGTAGGTACTTCAGGGTTTGGAGGCAGCGGATGATCGAGATCATGGAAATCATAACTGACTGCAGTCTCTTCCTTCCATTCTTTTGCAAAATCAGAACCAACAATATTCATTCCATCTGGATCATCTACGCTACCAACGAGTTCCTTACTCAAGCGCAATTGAGTTTGGTCTCTCAAATCGTTATACAATCCTGTTAAGACAATGAAAAGATTGTATCCGCAATCGGCAGCTTTAGCCATCACGGCAGTATAATTAGCGGTTTTACCAGATTGTACGTGTCCAATTACTAGACCATGTCGAGAAATATTTCCTTCTTCAGTCGGATCGAATAAATGATTCATGATTCTACTTGATGCTAAATCAATGGATTGAATGGTGCTTTTATCCCAGCCTTTCTTCTCAGAAAGTAGTTGTAAATGAGAAGGCCAATACTCATGACCAGATTTAGTGTAATACCAGTTTGTAGTCTCGCCTGGAATTGAATGTGGAGGAATTCCTTCTGCACCCAGTAACATTGATTCGATAAATTCCCAATCATCTCTTTGACCAAAGTTCAATTTAACAGATTCGATATCAAGGCCACTCTCAAGGAAAAGATTGGCTGCTTCTGGATAGATTTGATTGAAATCAGCCAGCATCATATCACTCTTCTAATTGGTTCAAAGCAGTACGGAGATTGGCATAAAGGGGATCATGAATATTTAATCGAATGATCAAATCAGTTCCTTCTTGAATTGTAGAAATCAAATCCCCATCAGTGGAATGACGGATGCTTACGCTGGTTGGTTGTTCAATGGTTTGTTCATCTTCACCATTTCGCTCGTCAACCTCTTCCCCCCTAGGTTCGTCAATGTGGTCTGCAGTAATGTGATTTCGGTCTCCACAGATTTCACATGCTGGTCTTCTAGGGCATTCCCGTACCTCAGTATGAGTTACCGAATTACAAATTGGACATCGTGGTCTGGTTGGACATTGAGCTATTTTGTGTTCTTCAGATCCACAGTGTCCACAAGCTGGCCATACGTCGCGCCTATTTCTCGTAGCCACTCTAGCTTGAAAATCCAAGATTGTGGGATCATCAGCATGGAATGTTTCACCAGGATCGGCAGCCCATGTTCGCAACTCTTCGATCAAACTGTAATCCATTCCAACGGTGCTTTTGGATGTGTTAAGGTCAAAATCACTTTTATCGCCGCCAATATCTTTTCCTGGAGGACAATGAATTTCAATTCTCATTTGATTATGTCTTTCATTTTTGGTCATCATTCCGAGCCAAGGATCTCTGTCGGGTGCAAATTGTACCAAGCGTTTGTTTCTGTAAATATAGGCTCCTTGTAAATCTACGACCCCAACTCCGCCTACGGTTCCATCATCTCCCATTTTCCCTTCTTTGGTTTTAGATAACTGTGTCTCTCTTCGACCAACGCCAGTGTAAACACTTCTATGAGGTAATACCCATGCCCTAACAATCATTTGTCTAGGATTCTCCTCGCCTTCGATGTTTGTATCAAAATGCTTTTCGATGAAATTTGTTCCTTCGCGAGTCCCGTCCATGTATTCTTCGTCCCTGTAAAACGGATCTAGCGGCGATAATTTGTTAAATTCTTCACGACCATTGTAAAAAATATCAATCTGTTTATGGACGTATGAACCGTTTACGCGATATACATTCGTACCTTGTAAATAGTATTGAAACACGAGTCGCAAGTAATTTTTTACACGCGTATCAATCGCATTTGTATATACGTCTCGCTCTCCATTTCCGATTTTAAGCTCAAGTTTATGCATTCCTTCAAGTAAAATTATAGTACCTTTTTCCAATTCATTCAATAAACGTAGAGATTCAATATATGCAGGAGTATTAACCATCCACTCATCAAGATCCGATTCTCCGAATATTCTCTCAACTTGATGTCGTTTGACCAAACAAGATGATAACCTCCTCATCGCAATCTTAGGATTCTCTAGAGTTTTTGAGAAAATGGTTAATTCATAGGCTTGAGACAAGGACGAATCTTTCAATCCAACACCATATGAGCCTAATTCTGTTTCGTCATAATCCCTATCGAAACCTCTACTCAAAATCGAACGAAGATTACTTTCCAGAATTCCATCACCATCATCCAAAACGATGCAATACAAATTGTCTTCACCGTCTAAGTATCTATGTTCTTTACGATCCTCACTCAAGTTTTGAGTGTCGATAATCACTTCCACAAAATTAGCGTTTGCATCAATCGAATTATCGATTAAATCAGATATAACTTGTTCAAAAGTATAACTCGCTTTATGGAATCCTCTGTAAAGTTTGATTGGATTTTTGTCAGGCTCCTCCCCGAGAATTTCACTCTCTTGTTCATCGGCGGGCTGCATAGGCTCAAATGCTTGAAGACAGTTTATGAACACAATGTAGTATCATAATGCACTGAACAGAACAGATACACACCGTGCCTAGTCACTTTCAAACCGAGATAACCATGCCTCGTCAATAGCATCATCAATCCAAAAACTGCTTCTTTTGAATATGTCAATCAATTGTTTTCCATGTATCAATTTGACGGGATATTTCATTTCGTAAACTTCTTCTTGAGCCTGTTGAGAAAAATATGATGTCGTTACGAAAATTCCATATTGCCCACGTTCTAGCCTTGCTACTAATCGTGAAACTAGTACTGGATTAATGTAATTATCAGAACGGTATCTCTTAACTTCTCCCTTCAGTTGTATTTCAAAAAGGAAAGGTTCGGAAATCAACATAGAGCCAATAAAATCAAATCCACCATCTTTACTGCTTCGAGTTTTTGTCAAATCTCTGAATAATGACCCTCCAACATCAAGAAACAATTCTACAATTGCTTGTTCAAATTTGTAGGCATCCAGTGAGTTCAATTTTTCCAAAGCCTTGAGTTCAGGGCTTTTTGATTTAGGAAGCTGTTGTTCTTTATTTAATATCGAGGTATTCCAAGCCGTCAAGATCGTATTTTTGGTTTTGTTAACATAATTAACCCAGGCGGGAGGTGCGCCAATCAAGCGATCTGAAAGTTTGCTAAAATAACGCCATCTAATCAGCCAGTCTACTGAAATTGGATCTGCATCTAGGATTCTCAAGGTCGCCCTGTAATTCTTTACAGGCACTTCACCATCCATGAACCACTCAAGATCCAATTTCTCAAGATAACAAAGTCCATTGAATCTGTTTATGCCAGATTTGGTTTTCGTAAAGTGTAATATGAATGGAGGAGGTTCAGAAGATGAATGCAACCTCTTATCCAATTCTTCTAGAATTCGATTACCCTCATAATCTGACAAACTCTTATTTTCATCTTTGACCGAATCTCCCCAATAATATATGACGCCGAGGTGATGGTTGACAATATCTTCCCATGGTTTTGGAGTATTGGTTGATCCTAAATGAGTGAATAATACGATTCCATCTTTCCAATCTCTACTTTCATTTAGAGTGTTTAGATGCCGTATTCCACCAGAATTTTGGATACCTGATTTTGGAACATTAATCCAGCTGTAAAACGTTTCATCAGGGTGGTCTTTTCTCCGTGTTTCCCTGTAATCTTTACCAATTTCAAAAAATTTCCCAGTGCCTCTGTTCGTAGGAGGGGTAGAGTTAGACATGACTAACGCTATAGGTTCGGTTTAATCTGTTTTGTTAATGATGGTGTTGAAATAGATCTAGGACACACCGTGACGACGATTCTATTCTTCCATATTATTCTCTTTCATCCAGCGAATTTTTTCACAATCACACAACAGATGAACTCCAGAAATCCAATCGGGCCATTTTTCCTCTGCGAAATTATGCATTTCGCAGTATAATTCAGGATGTTTGATGAAAACAAACATTCCTCGTTGGTGTGGTTCTAGGTAAGCACGGAATTTTAGTTTGGAGAACTCGGTGTAACTACTTCCTTTGTACTTACCAAATGGCATCAGAGTTTTGTCAGCACTTTCTTCTGCCATGAGATGTGCACTAAACGTCGAGAATTAATCATTGTCTAGATTAAAATAGGTCTAGGACACACCGTGAATTCTATCCTTATTTTGATAAACTCCGACATATACCGTTACTCGATAGCATGTCCAGTAAGAATGCAACATGGAAGAAATACATTTACCAAGCTGTAAATCAGAATCATCCTAAACCTACGGGTATTGAGGAGTTTTACGAACTCATACAGGCCAATGTGGAACTCGATGAACATGATTTGACCCCTCCTATTCTCCGAGGAGAATATGTTTCAGGCGATCTTAATTGGAAACGGAATATTAGAAATGCACTTCAAGATGAGAAAGATAAATTTCGTCTTGTCAATATCGAAAAGGGCACATGGGCTCTACCCAGAGAGCTATCAAAATATGAAGAGATTAATCCAGAACGGAGTTGGAACATTGTCAGTTCAAAGGCAAGGGAATATCTTGAACAAGGAACTGAATTTTCATCATGGATTCAATCTCAGAAATACAAAGTATCGGATATTACTGAAAAGTCAATCATGATCGAAAGACTTGATTCAGACAAAGCACAAAAAATTACACCAGGTCAAATTGAGAAGGCAATTAGAAGATTAAATGCTGCAGGTGGAGCTACTGGTCGAAGAACATTGAATTACACTGTGGCCATTGAAACAGCACTTGTGGAACTACATCCTGAACTTACTTGGGCTAGAGAGGGCGATTTCATCCATTCAAAGAAGCGAGATTCCTCTGCATCTATTGGATTTGAGCTCGATTCTCAAACTAATCAGGTATTCCAAGACTTCCAACCTGAATCGATTGAAGACGCAAGGACATTTGTTGTTAGAACAATTGCAATCAGACAAGGACAACCCCAGTTTAGAGCTGAACTTCTAGAGGCATATTCGAGAAGATGTGCAATAACTGGGACGGATGCAATACAAGCACTAGAAGCGGCTCACATACGTCCTTATGCAGGTCCAGAAACAAATCATATCCAAAATGGAATGATACTAAGATCGGATGTTCATTCATTGTTTGATAGGGGCTTAGTAGGAGTAGAGCCTGAAGATTATTCAGTAGTGATGAGTGATGTTCTAGCAAATTCATCTTATTCAGACTATGATCAACTGAGAATACGTCTTCCTAGAGACCAAAATAAGCGACCAAGTTCAGAAGCGTTATGGGCTCATCTGGAAGAACATGATTTACTTGCTTTTAGATGAAGTCGATATAATCTTGAATAAATTGGTTGAAATAGGTCTAGGACACACCGTGCAGACTGTCTCTCTGTTCGGTTTTCTTTTGGTATTTACTTGCTGATAAAATCACTTAACATTCTATGAAAATGATGCACACCTTGTTCTTTGGTCGGCGAATATCTTCCTCGGTCATAGACACTTGATGCCATCCCTTTCTGCACTTCTTCAATCACCCACTGGTCTTGGTCTTCAACGGTATCGAGCTCTGAACCTGCACCCTGATTAGCTAATTCTGCATCGTTGACATAGCCGCGGTAGAGTACTCTGCACGTGTTGTGTGAGACTGGAACGACAATGTTGAGCGACAATCCCCACGGATAGAAATTGAACATCATGTTAGGGAAGAGCCACAGATAGTAGGCTGCAATATCTTGGCCTTCATCAGGATGACCTGCAGGCAATTCGAACTTGACATCACCCTTCATCGCTTTACCGATTTGCATGACACCGCCATCAAACGTCTCGGTGACGTAGCCTGAAGAATCGAGTGCTTGGTTGAGTTCAGGATGAACATAAGGGATGTGAAAACCTTCTAGAAAATTGTCAACATAGAGCAGCCAATTTGCATCGATGCTGTGGTCACGGTCTCGACGTGGATCGTGTGTGAACGATTCAGGATTGAGAAATCCGAGACGCTCTTCAAGCATATCCCAAGGCAAGTCCATTGCTTCACCCTGAGCAGTGAAGAACATCCCCATCCACTGCTTGAGTGGAAATTGTGGCAAGTCATCGCCCTCATCAGGGAAGTTGTAGACCTGTTCAAATTCAGCCATGTGTCGAAAGCTTCCATCGAGATTGAACGTTCGGCCATGATAACGGCACTGCAGTGATTTTCTGCTGCACGCCTCAAGTGCTAAGCGCATGCCTCGATGAGTACAGACGTTTGACATACATCGTGTCTCATCGCTTTGAACCAAGACCATCGATTCGCCATTGATGGCTTCGATGTGTTCGAGTGGCTGAATGGTATGCACTTCTAATTCAGAGCGATGTGCAGCAAATTGCCACCCAGAAAAGACGCTTCTCACACGATTAAATTGTTCTGGGTCGGTGTAGAACCGTGAAGGAAGCGTTTTCGCTTTTCGAATGTCTTCATCGATCAGCGACTCACTCATGACCTCACACCCAAACATCGTTTTCTGCAGTCAGTTCGCCTTCTTGCTCTCCGGTATTAATGACGCTTCGTGGCTCGACCAACATGATGTGGCACTCGTTTTCTGCATACGGTTTGTGAGTTACACCTTTTGGAACAACATACATCTCACCCTCGTTGAGGGTGATGGTTTCATGCTCCATCTCAATGTTCATCGAACCTTTGACGACGATGAATACTTCATCGGTATCAGCATGGTTATGC
>CABYOM010000008.1 GCA_902520595.1 uncultured Candidatus Poseidoniales archaeon
TCCCGCAGTTCTTGTTCTTGTTCAGCCACAGTGACTTTGTGCCCTGCTTTGAGCATCCCTCGAATATTGTCTTCTAGAGCATGCCATGGGAAACCTGCCATTTGAATCGGTTTTTCTGCTTTTTTATCTCGAGAAGTCAGGGCTAAACCGAGGACTTCTGAACCAACTTCTGCATCTTCGTGGAACAATTCATAGAAATCACCCATTCTGAAGAAAAGAACAGTATCGGGGTGTTCCTTTTTGATGTCCATGAATTGGTCCATCATCCCCCTTTTTGCCATGCTCATAACACTCCTTGCTCTCGCTGGAGTCTACTGTCGTGGCCGAGAGCACATGAAGGTTCTCGCGCAGTCGAGAAAGAACATCCGTTTTCTCAGGAGAATTGTATTTTATTGATTCTGCCGCATCCGGCTAAATGCCGTCCACAGCATGACGCCCATCACAACGCTTGATGCAGTAAAGAAGATAAAATTCAAGAAACCACGACCACTCTCTATAGAACCTATCGCCATGGTGTCTATGGAGTATGTCCCCGGCTCACCACTGTCATCCATTCCGTGCGCATAGATCACTTCATTTGAAACACCTGAAACTTCAACATTGAGTGGCAATGGTCGTGCGAGAGGCATTTTCTCTGCCACCCCCTCTGTCATACGAACGACCGATGTACTTCCCTCGCCTGCGAAGAACCAGACAGCACCTTTTTCATCACGTGCGGCAGATTCACTCGCCACTTGAATCTCTGTCATTGTTCCATCAAGAGCAATGTGAACAGCAGTGTCGGTTCCGGCTGCGATAAGGCTACCATTTTCAAGTTTAATGAGTGAGTGAATATCACCTTGATCTATTTCTTCGACGTATGTAAGCATTGGTGCAGTCAGTTCTGAGGACCATGAAATCAAACCTATGACAGGATGTTTGATTGGTGTAGCAGGACTGTTTTCATCGGTTCCGAAGGAATTGGCCATCAAACCAGTTGCAACCCATGTTCCTTCATCCAGTGCTTCAACCATGTTCCATTCGTAACCATCGTTGTTCACCATAGCAGAAGTTACCGTGGCGCCCAAGATAGCGATTGGGACTGGTTGGAGTGGTGCAGCAATATCGCCAAATCCTCGTAAACTTGATTTGCTTCCTTCATCAGTTACCATGAGCCAATGATATGCATCGCCATTGGGTTGTTCAGCGACATCTAAGATATCGAAAGATGCTTCATCTTCGTTTAAATCGATAACGGTGCGTTGCAATGTTTCAGAATATACTGGGATGACTTCAAGGGTGTTATTTGAGGGAGAAACGACAATACTTCCATCGTGCAGTTGTGTCATAAATGTCATGCCTAATACATCTTCATAATCAGCACTGATGTCCATGACTTCACCTTGCTCATCATAGTGAAAAATCACTCCTCCTTCATCCGCCAATACCATGGCGGTATAGCTGCCAGAATCTCCGTAAACGATATCCATTACACGTCCGTCAACGGCTTCGAGTCCGTTGCTTCTGTAGTCAACACCTGGTAGAGATGATGTGCCTTGTATGGCGATTGCTCCAAGGATGATGAATACAAAAAAGCCAGAAATAGCGACCCATTGGTGTTCAGATTCTTCTTCAAGAAGCCCCCTCCAACCCTTCGCCATATATGCAGGATGAGAAACGGGCACATGAAACCTTTTAT
Source organism: uncultured Candidatus Poseidoniales archaeon (assembly GCA_902520595.1). Classification (GTDB taxonomy): domain Archaea; phylum Thermoplasmatota; class Poseidoniia; order Poseidoniales; family Poseidoniaceae; genus MGIIa-L1. Next base: position 1,679 of record CABYOM010000008.1, read on the forward strand.
TCAATATGTATCGATGATTCATTTCATGATTTTTGAAAATCCTTCGGCAAGGCTTGAGGCGGAGACATCATAAAGGGAATATCGGTCGCAGGAGTGCTTGGAGAGAGTATCATGGCACGTAAACCAGCATCTATGTATCGCCGTCTTAAGGGCCCTGCCTATACTCGTCGCAAGTATATCGGTGGTGTACCGAACAACAGAATCCAGTCTTTCCATGCTGGAAACCGAGTTGCTGCTGAGACAGGTCAATTCAAAGTAATCATGGAACTTCGCGCTGACAACAGTTGCCAGATTCGGCACACTGCACTTGAAGCGGCTCGTGTTATCTCAAATTCGACAATTCGTAAGATTGCTGGAACAGAGGGATATGCTCTTCGCGTCCACACCTTCCCTCACCACATCCTCCGTGAAAACAAGCAAGCAACTGGCGCAGGTGCTGACCGTGTCTCTCAAGGTATGCGATGTGCATTCGGAAAGAACGTTGGAACAGCTGCTCGTGTTAAGCGAGGTCAAAGAGTTATGTCACTGCAAATTAATCCAGAACACTACACTGTTGCTCGAGATGCTCTTCGAAAGGCGAGTATGAAGTTCCCGACCCCGTGCACAGTTCGTCTTATCCAAGGCCACGAGCACCTCAAGGGTCTCGTTTGAAATCCATTTGGGCTCAGCCCAATGTTGGTCAAACCTCTGTTAGGGATGGATTCTTGGGCGCGAGTTCCTTAAGTCAGAACCAAAGCCATCAATACAGCAAACAACGGAGATTTAGTTATGAACGGATTAAATTTTGAGCGGCTCTTTGAGTACGTCTCAGTCTTTTACCAATCATCCAACCTTTCTTATCGGGAGGTGATTCGATGAGAGTTGCCATTCTTGACCAAGAGCGATGTAAGCCGAACAGTAACGCATTCAAGTATCTGCAAAAGTATGCTGGAATGTGCGGTAGCGAATGCATTCAAGCAACTGAAGAAGAATGTAAAATCCTTGAATCAGCATGTCCACCTTGCCTTATTCGAGCCAAACTTTGTCCAGATGATGCGGTAAAAATCATCAATCTCCCAGAAGAACTCGATACCGATATGATCCACCGTTTTTCGTTGAATGGTTTCCGCCTTTTCCGACTACCCGCTCCACGAAAACGTCAGGTCGTTGGAATACTCGGTCCGAACGGTATTGGAAAATCAACTGCTATCAAACTCCTCTCTGGTTCATTGCGTCCAAACCTTGGAGATTGGGAAAGTACTCCGCCAGATTGGGACGAGATCATCACAATGTTCCCCAGGGGTGAACTACGCGATTACCTTGGTTTGGTTTCAGAAGGTAAAGTGACCATTTCTACCAAACCACAGCACATTGACAAGTTGCCCAAAGTGTTTGATGGCGAAGTACGTGAACTCCTTTCGCGTGTCGATGATCGAAATGAACTCGATTCCTTTGCCGAGGATTTGGGTATCACGCACATCTTGAGACGTAAACTTGGCGTTCTTTCCGGAGGTGAATTACAACGGGTAGCGATTTGTGCGACTATGCTGAAGGAAGCAGACGTTTACTTCTTTGACGAACCCTCATCGTATCTCGATATTTATGAAAGAATGAGGATGGTTCTTATTCTTCAAGCATTAGCTGAGAGGGGTAAACGCGTTTTAGTTGTCGAACACGACTTGGCAATTCTCGATGTTCTGTGCGACTTGGTTCACATCGTTTATGGAGACAAGGGTGCTTATGGAATATTTACTCCTTCACGCTCAACTCGCACTGCAGTTAATGCCTATCTGGATGGATTCTTAGTCGAGGAAAATGTTCGCATTCGTGACAAGCCTATTCGGTTCATGAAGCATTACGAGCGAGCCAGTGAACAGGGCAGTACTGTCCTAGAATGGGGAGATTTGGAAAAGAAACTTGGCGATTTCACACTAACAACTGGCCAAGGTGCAGTTCATCGCTCAGAGGTTGTAGGTGTTGTAGGTCCGAACGCTACTGGTAAATCGACGATGATTAAAATTCTCGCTGGCGAGATGGATTATGACGCAGGATGGGTATCTGATGGTGCTTCAATCTCTTACAAACCGCAACATATTGCTGCTGATTTTGATGGTAGTGTTCAGCTTTGGCTCGATACTGAAATTGGCCCGAAGTGGCGTTCTGGTGAGTTCAATGTCACCGTCATACGGGCTTTAGGCGTTGACAAATTACTTCCAAAAAGAGTTAAGAAACTCTCCGGGGGGGAACGTCAAGCGGTTGCTATTGCAATCTGTCTAGGTCGAGAAGCAGATCTGTACTTGTTTGATGAGCCTTCTGCCCACTTGGATGCAAATGCCAGAATGGTTGCTGCTAAGGCCATTCGTAAGACCATGGAAACCAATGAAAAATCGGCATTTGTCATTGATCACGACGTTTATTTTATCGACATTGTAAGTGACTCTTTACTTGTTTTTGAAGGCGAAGGAGCAGTTCATGGCTCTGCTAAAGGCCCATTCCGTCTTCGTGAAGGTATGAATCGCTTCCTGCAAAGTGTGAACATCACATTTCGGCGAGACCATGATTCAAAACGCCCTCGTATCAACAAACCTGAGAGCCGTAAAGACAGAGAGCAGAGGTCAGATGGCGACTTCTACTCGTTTGAAAATTGAGGTGCAGTGAGGAAATGCCAGTAGGAATGCCACCATTAGGAGGACCATTAGGACGTTCTCGCTCACGCATTTCAGCCAGTGGCCTCACTACATTTCTTCGATGTAAAAGGCAATGGTTTCTTGGCTCTAAAGTCGGTATATCTGGTCCATTAAGGCCTTCACAGGTCATTGGAATTGTACTTGAAGATGCCCTATGTGGAATAATGATGCAACGACCTCAACATGAATTTACCTCCTTTTCCGAATTGAAAAAATGGATGTTAGAATTGATTCCTAAAGCATCTCAAGAAGCGCTTGCAGCAGGAAAAGTTCTCTGGGATGAAGGCCTTTGGTATGCGCCCGATACATCATGGGATGATGTAGAAATTGAATCGTTCGAGTCGCGTCTTGAAAATGGGTTGTCGCTGTTGTTTGAAGAAGTCGAGGCGTGCTACAATGCGAATGGTGGCCCTTATCTAGACTTAATGAGAACAAATGAATCTCCCTTTAAAATCCCATCACCTGCTTGGGGTGATGAACCATATTTCCCCGTACCAGACAAAGTTCGCAACCATGATTTACGTTCATGGGCTGTTGTTGAACAAGCGATGAAATGGAGGGAATCAGGTTCACCAGTCTCCTGGAATGAGGCTCTGGAAATCGCTCGCCCGTGGACGAAAGATCCCCGTGTACATCAGCCTCAACGCTTGTTTCACCCCGAGCGTTGGGCTGCAGGAGAACTGGACTTAGTTCTTCGATGGGATGGTCGTATTCGAATCGTCGACATCAAATCAGGTAATCCCAGTTCTCGATTTGCTGAATCACTTCAGCATCAACTTCGATTTTATGCATGGCTTTGGCATGAGACGCATGACAATCAATGCATTGACGGCTTGGAGGGGTGGTATCTCAATGGCCCTCATCGTATTCAGTATGAAGCACCTCTTGCTGAAGAATATGAGATGATGACCGCTGAATTCTCTCAAGTTAATTCTGAAATGCTAGCTATGGGTTCAGGTCCAGCAGCATTGCCTGTTCTCCCTGAAGATGCTTGTGATGGAAGTGCTGCAGGCTGCCATTGGTGCAGCCTTGCTCGGAATGAGGAAGGTCAATGGTTTGGTGATGAACTGCTTTCAGAAATCACTTCAGTTCGAGATATTCCACTCACTGCGCCGAGTGAATTACTTTCAAAGATACCAGTCCGGGTTAGTGTTCAAGGGAAATTTACCGGTGCTTGGGGCCCGTTGCCAAATCATTTTGGTGAACCCGTACTTGGAGCAATGTTGGTTGCGGGCGGCGTTCAAATTACCGTCGAAGAGAGCGAGCCGGGAAGTTACCCTCTTCTACATGAACAGGAAAGTAGTGAACTGGTTATTCTTGACGCACTCCCCGGCGTGTGGAGAGGGGCTCCTCGATTATACGTTGATTCAAGAACACGCATTCTGCCTATCGCTCAAGCAGAGAAAGAATTTGAGAATACAGAAAAACCACTTTCAGAAAGAATGACGAGAATCGGTTTGCTTCGTACTCGAGCGAATGTTGAAGGCATTGTTCTCAGTGTCCGTAAGCGCTCAGGTATTCGATTAGATGCGAAGCCCTGGACAATGCTGAACGTACATCTTTGGGACGGCCATTCGGTGGTTGAAGTTGCATCCTTTGGTTCGAGTATTACCGGTCAAATGGAGTCATTACGACCAGGTCAAACACTGAAGTTATTGGCCGCTGAAATTGGTTGGAGAGCAGGACTGCCCCAACTTAGAATTGATACAAGAAAAACCCGTCTACAAATCAAGGAATAGAACTTGATATTAGCCACCAGAAGAGATCGTTGTGACCAAAAGTTTCACTGATTGTGAAAGAACAGTTGCATGAGGTAAAATCACGCCATCATGGCTGACGATGACCATCGAGGGTAGAATCTCTGCTTTTGTCAAAGCTTGCCGAACAGTCCCTCCACTTTCGATATCTATTCTGACATCATAGTCTCGTCCCTTGAGGTGTATCTCCATACTACTCCGTATCAACACCATGCTTATGACGGTGGCGCTAAACCGGACACTTGCGGCCGAGATCGCATAGCCCGGTATTGCGGTGGATTCGAAATCCACTGTCCTTGTGACGCGGGAGTTCAAATCTCTCTCTCGGCGCCTCCCACTCATCCAAGCAACTTTTAGCCGCTAGGCTGTGGGGGTAGTGAGTGAGGTTATGCAACCCCCAACCGATCAAAATCCTTCTCTTCAGGACAGTGTTGTTGGTGGCGACTTACATACCGGTCATGTCATTCACAACCATTACCACATGCCTCAGCAACCCCAACAGCCTCAATACCATCAACAACAGGTTGCAATGCAACAACCTGTGCAGCAATACCAGCAGCCCCAACAATACTACCAACGTCCAGGAAATTATAATCCAAATCCACAAGGTCCCAAAAAAGATGTTTTAGTGGCTTACCTTCTGTGGTTTTTCCTTGGCCCGCTTGGTGCTCATCGCTTTTACTTCAACCATATTGGTATGGGCTTGTTATATCTGTTTACTTTTGGTGGATGCGGATTACTTTGGCTCATGGACGCGATTTTAATTCCTGACATTGTCCGGAGAGAAAATATGGTGTATTTCCGTAATTGATATCACATGTAAAACGCATCTGGTGACTCGGTTAATTCTCCAACCAAGTCTTCGACTTTACCGGGGGCTAATGAAGATAATTTTTCAGTTAACTTCGCTTGAATGTCGCTAGGTAAAGCGATTCCAAGTTCAAACCATCTATCTAAGTGTTCCAGTAATCTTTGGGATGCAAATACATCACCGCTTGAACCAACCGTAGTAGCAATCGCGCACGCACTGTTGATATTGAACAGTGGTCCGTTGGATGCAATTAAGGCCGCAAGTCCGATTGCACCAGATTTTGGCTCGTCGCGACGTACATCAATGCCGCCTGCCTCCAAATCAATCCTGTGTGCAGCGCTTGAAGCGACAATGAAGACTTCTTTTCGGGTTGGAGAATCCATAAGTCCAGCGAGAACGTAAAGCGTAGTTATGCCTTGAACTTCAAGCCATTGAAGAATTTCTCTTGCCATCGTTCCTTGGTGTTCGGGTTCCAATGGCTGTGAAGTTCCTGTGAGTGTGAGCACTCTTTTCCCAGTAACCGATTCTATAGAGGAAAGGGTGAGGTGAGGTGGGGCGAGTAAACCGTCTTCATCAAGGGTTGCTAAAGGCGGGAGTGCAGTATGATGTAATCGAGCAATTTCACTGCAAAGATGTGATGAATTAATGCCTTCAATGGCTACCTTGCCGACATTTCCTACACCTGGTAGGGCAAAGAACAGAATGTCATGTTTTCCAACCACTGTATTGGATCCTCTCCATTCAATATGCAATCCCATGTTGAGCATAACCGATTACGCCGCGCTATAATGTTTCACATTCAAATGAAGCTGAAAGGTGCAATTGCGATGGCAGCAATGAAAGGCATCATTCTTCTTCTGAAGCATCGTGCACACTTTTCATTTCGTCCAAAGAAGGGAGTGAAGCAAGGCTGCTTGCCCAATTTGCATCAGTGACGTTGTACATTTTTCGTCGAATTTCAGCACGGTGGTCCTCAGGCGACCACTTGAGCGGCGCTGCAGCTTGTGCATTTCCTCCACATGAGGGACATGTCGTGGCTAAAGTCCATGCCCCACACTGAAGGCATTGTTGTAGAAGTTGTCGCGCCATACTACCACCGTTGCGATTCAAGTTTATCAGTAGAGCCCTCATTCACGGTATGAAGTGGCTTCTCCACCAGCAGAAAGGACATGGTCGATGGTTGATTTTGTTGCGTTTTCCCAAATCGATTCTGCCGTTTTGAAATCTGGTGCTTTCAATTCGATACGATATTCCGGTGCGCCGTTATAGTGGCAACGAACTTCAATTTCTTCTTCTTCAGAAGAGAATGATTCAGCAGCGAGAAGTGCATTTTGAATAATTTCAACACCATTAATGTCGTTAATGCTCAATGTCAAGATGCCTCGTATCTCAACGAAGTCTGGGATGATGTTTTCTACAGCGATTTCAGTGAAAGGTTTTAGCCAATCTCCTTCAAATCCAGCATCAGCCAATGAACCTTCATTCATCGCAGCTTCCTCAAATGCTGCGTAAAGACCCCCATAAGCGTCAATCAGTTCTTGTTTTGATGATTCAATCTCTTCATTATTCCATCCAACTTTTTCGCCCAAAACTTTCAGCAATTGGGTTGCTCGTTGCTCATTCTTCCATTCTTGAAGTCGTTCACGACGTCGCTCCTCAGAAACGGATTTCAGTGAAAGTTCCAATGAAGTCCCGTCTTTACGTGTTCGCATTACTTTACAGATCAGACGCTGACCTTCTCTGACATAGACTCGAATATTTTTTACCCATCCACTGGCAATCTCACCGATAAATATGAAACCTTCAAGACCTTCGAATTCATCGAGTTTGACATAACAACCATTCTGTTTTACAGTGGTTACTGAGACAACAACGAGTTCGCCTTCATTTGGCGAGTTGATGATATCTGACATAGAGGCTCAGCCTCCTCATTCAAGTGTTTCTAAAACGGTGCATCCGATAAGGTTCGCTTTTCCACCCGATGGAATGGAAAGGGTTGCTCCACAAACAGTGCAAGAAATCAACGATGTTGATCGAGAATAAATGGTTGCTTCACTACCGCAATCTTTGCAGGTCACTTTGAGGAAATTTTTTGCCATTTTTTATTCAACTCACTTATCGATTAATTCGAACTTCTTAGAACGTCGGCAAGGTGCGTAGTGGGCTTTGCCAGTTTCAGTACAACGGTAGAGAATGTTAACTCGCTTGGTTGGCTTTTCACGGCCATCAGGCTTTGGACGAGGGAAACCACGGTAACCAGCCATGACACGACGGAAACGGCGTTGACCCCAGCGAAGTTCAGAAGCTCGCTTCTTCTTCACTCGCTCAATAGTGTGCATTGTGTGCTTACCAGCAGATGGGCTGTAACGCTTGACTTGACGTGGCATTTTTACCATAAGAGCACCTTGAGCATTCGGCCCACAAGAGTCGGCTATTTAGGGGTGTCGCATTCCAAAGCAGAGGTAATTCGGGAGACTGCGAGTAAAACAGGGGGAGAGATAATGAACATTCAAGGCTTCGAATATGACATGGACGAGATGCTCCAGGCGCTTCTTCTGTTCTGGATACCTGTCGCCATGGTGCCTTTGGGGCTTTGGTTCTCACTGTCCTCTCAATCGAAATCCACCATGGCTAATGGAAGGTTTCTCGCCTTCCTTGGCATCATAATGGTCTGCTTAAGTCCTTGGTCAGTACCCTCATCACCCTCCTCCGCCGCCGGTCATTTACTCGGCGCTGTTATCGGTCCATGTATGCTGATTATCATCGGAATTTATCTCATCTCTTTTTCAGGAAATGTCGCCGTAGGAAAATTACCTCGAAGTGATCGAAGATTAGGGGTGCTGATGAGTGGTTCTGGTTTTGTCTGGTTGGCCGGTATGCATTGGTGGATACTCACACCTCAACTCTCTCCCGATGTAGTGAATCCATACTGGTATGTTTTCTGGCCTACATTCATTTTACTCACTTCGTGTTTAGCCTCGTGTTCTGCAGTAACATTGTTGACTCTCGGTGACCGGCGAAGAGCAGAGTCAAATGCAATGTTTATTCTTTCTGGCTTGTCGATTCTTATCCTGTTACTCGGAATCAACATCGATGGACCTTTGGTTGAGGCGAATGAATTTCGCGAACATCTCTGGTTAGCAATTGCCGATATGGCAGGTATTGCTGTAGGAAGTTTACTTTCAATCCTAATCTTTGCCTTCGTAATTTACACCTATGAACGCAGTCTTCCGCCACCAAAATCCATCCACCCACCCACTTCGTCAGAACTTGACCAAGTTTCAAAACTTCTTCGCAATCATCTTGGAGGTGAAGAGGAATGAAAGAATCTTCTTTATCCATGACGTGGAGAATGATTTTCCTCGCCTTTTTACTCCCTCCATTGCTTATTCTGGCGCTCGATATTACGTTCTATGGTTCTTTCAAAGGAATAGATTCCGGAGTATCTTTTACTCGCTTTGCAAATGCAACATTAACGGCATACACCCTTTGCTCTCTGTTTTTACTCGGCAACCTCTTCTTCTATGGAGAATCAAGAAACAGACCTTTGGCACCACTTGTTGGTATGGTTGTTGCGACCCTCTTAGGAATTTTAGCAACAGTGTTTTTCATTGGTCAAGGCCCTATGCTGCTCGAAGACAATGGTTCCGTGCAAGCCCAAGCTATCTACAATATCGTTCACATGTTCGTCTCATCAGGGGCTATTCTGATGTCTGTTTGCGTCGCCTTAGGCGTTACCTTTTCAGCAATCACTTCTCAGAAACCTCGGAGTGATTTCGACTTGGAAGAAGAGTAACCCGTAAAATCGCCAACAAGACAACAGCCGTCGGTTTGATAAGGGGGAGGTCGGTGGGGCGGCTATACAGGTGTTTCTATGTCGAAAGGTACTCCGTCCATGGGTAAGCGACAAAAGACCGCTCACATTCGTTGCCGCCGCTGTGGCCGCAACTCTTACCACAAGCAAAAGGGCGTTTGCGCTGCTTGCAGTTACGGTGCCACAGCACGAATGCGTAAATTCAGTTGGTCTAAGAAGGCTCACCGTCCTAAAGCTTGAGGCGAAGGATATGATTCTAAGCCGCAATGGCTACAAAGCGTCAAGCACTCGATGGAGTTGAGGCAAAGCAATGTGTGGCATCATTGGAATCGTTGGGCGTAATAATGTCCATGTTAACCAACTGATCTATGACGGACTCACCGTGCTACAACACCGGGGTCAAGATGCCGCTGGAATTATGACCGATTTTGAGGGTCAATTTCGTCTCCGCAAGTCTAAAGGTCTCGTTTCTGACATTTTTTACACACGTCACATGCGCCGACTACAAGGCCATATTGGTATAGGGCATGTTCGGTATCCTACTGCAGGTTCCTCTTCTCGTTCAGAAGCACAGCCATTCTATGTCAATTCCCCCTATGGTCTTGGCTTGGCGCACAACGGAAATTTGACCAATGCATCACAACTTCACGTGCAATTAACAGATAACCATCACCGTCACATGAACACGACCAGTGATTCAGAACTCTTGTTGAATATGCTCGCTGTTGAATTAAGCAGTAACTCGTCCAATCTTTCGATCGAAGGCGCACCTCATCTTGATGTTGAAACGGTCTTTCGAGCAGTACATAACCTGCATCAGCGAGTCGAAGGCAGTTACGCTTGCGTCTCCATTATTTCTGGATATGGTTTGTTGGCATTCCGAGACCCTCACGGCATCCGTCCCCTCATCTTTGGGAAAAGAGAAATTGGTGATGAAACCGAATGGATGGTCGCCAGTGAATCAGTTGCTATAACTGCTCTAGGATTTGAGATTGTACGCGATGTCGAACCAGGTGAAGCGATATTCATCTCCACATCTGGCCACCTTTTCCACCGCCAATGCTCAGAAAAAGTAGAAGCTTCTCCCTGTATCTTTGAACATGTTTACTTCGCACGTCCTGATTCGGTTATTGACGGTATTTCAGTCTACCACGCACGACTTAACCAAGGAGATATATTGGCAAAACGAATTCTCGAGCAGTGGCCAGACCATGATATCGATGCAGTGATTCCAGTTCCAGATTCTGGCAGGATTGCCGCCCTTCAAATGGCGGATGCATTGAACGTACCCTACCGGGAAGGATTTGTTAAAAATCGGTATGTAGGTCGAACATTTATCATGCCAGGACAAGCGTTGAGGGAAAAATCAGTTCGTCGAAAACTCAATGCTATTGAACACGAGTTTTCCGGCAAAAACATCCTCCTTGTCGATGATTCTATTGTTCGAGGAACTACAAGTGCACAAATTATCGAAATGGCACGCGATGTAGGTGCGAAGAAAGTCTATTTCGCTTCAGCAGCACCTCCAGTTCGTTATCCAAATGTCTACGGAATTGATATGCCAGCTGTTACAGAGTTTATTGCAAATGGAAAATCGGTTGATGAAATTAATGCCATCATTGGTAGCGACCGACTGTTCTACCAAGATCTTGAAGATTTAATTGAAGCGACTTCTATTGGAGAGCATCCACCGTCTCGATTTGATACCAGTTGTTTCAATGGAGAATACGTTACTGGAAATATTGACGATGACTATCTTGAAAAATTGTTCAATTCCCGTAACGACTCGGCGAAGAAAGAATCGAGTGAAGACGATGAAATCGTCGATATGCATAACGATAATGCTGATTGAGGCGTATTATCAGCGCGATAATCTTGAATCAATCAAGGGATGGGGTTAATTGTCCCATGCCCTTCATCGATTCATGCTCAGTACCCATTCGGTGCACATTGCATTCAAACCAGAGGCAAAAGTAACCGCTCTTGGGTTATCGAAGGACGGAGATGTGGCTGTTTGGGCTGAAGGCGACGGTCGACTTTTCATCGCCAAAGAATCTCAAGGCGTTTTAGAACCCTCAACGTCGTGGCAAGCACCCGCACTTATTCGTGGTGTTGTTTTACGTGACAATCTTATTTTTGTTCTTGATGATGAAATCGGACTTAGTTGTATAGATTTAGATGGCGAAATTCTTTGGCAAAATGAAATTGGTGCAGGAGGTTTTCATCTCCAACAACTTCCAAACCAACTCGCTCTTATCGATGGGCTAGGCCGCCTCCATTTGATTGGTTATGATGGCTCAAAATTGGATAGTTCGAAAATTTCTAATTCCGAATTAAACCAGCAGTATCAAGATATTTTACGCACTTCAACCGTCGGAGAGTACTTGATTTTAGCACATGAAAGCGGGGAAGTTCAAGCCCTTAAAAATGGTCAATGTGTTTGGTCAAGGCCAGTTCGCGGCCAAACAGGAGAAGCGATAACTTGCCTTGGCTCAGACGACAAGAATAATCTCGTTCTCGGAAGAGAGGGGTACGCCCTTGTAGCTGGTGATGAGGAAGTGCTCGAAATAGAAATATGGAATATTGAGCAACAGCAACTCCTTCACAGAGTCGATGTGAAAAGTCGATTGCTGCAATCTATTCCTACCGAAAGAGGATTTCTCTGCGGTTTTGATGATGGCCAAGTTACTGAAGTGTTATCGAAGGAATCGTATCGATTTGAACCACGACTTTCTTGCGGCTATCCAATTCAAAACCTACTTTTACGAAAAGGCTGCATTGTTGCATCTGCATGGTTTTACATCTATGGACTCGATGCTGAAGGCCGAGAATGGAAGATTGAACACCAAGGTATGCCAAACCTGATTGAAGCATCGCAAGATGGCTCTGTGTGCCTTTTTGCTGGTGAAGATCAAAATGACTGGACCGATGTGGAGCCTATCGGTTTATTCTCATTAAATCAAGAACTATTGGAAATTGACTCTTCAGAACTAACCCTTTGGTTTGAAAAATCAGAAGAAGTGAACCTCCTAACTGCTGAAGAACTCTATAGAGTAGATGATAAAATGAATGATTTCTTCACTCAAGAAGAGTTAGATTCGATGAAATCCTCGCAACCTGCAGACGTTGCAGTCGAAGCATTACACAGTGCGTTAGAAGGTGCCGTTGGGACTTCTCAACAGGTAGCAGAGGACGGTTCACTCGATGTTGATACTGATGAATTACTGGCGCAACTCGATGATGCTATTGAAAAAATGGCTCTTATCCCTTCAGAGGATTTACTGGGTGAATTGAACACTGAAGTTGGAGAAGTCATTGTGCCGAGGGCAGTATCTGGTGATGACCAAAATCTCAACGCAGACGAAGACGGTTCAGCCATTGTGACCCTTGATGGTTCGCAATCTTATGATCCCCAAGGTCGAATTCAAACTTGGTCATGGATAGAAGGCAGTGGCAAAGAGATAGCATCTTCCGCTAAAGTGCGTGTCCGCATCCCACGTGGCAGCCATACATTTGAGTTGAGGATTTGTGATCGGGACGGTCAGTGGTCCAGTGATTCCCTCCATATCATGGTTAATTGAGGCTCAAGTCTCATGAAGGGGTGCAGTGTCGCAGTCTTATGGGCGTTATCGAGCCATGGGTCGAAACCTTTGTCGTTGGCGTGTTGCAAATGCGTTGTTCAATCGTTACCGACAGAGTAACGGGCGATACGGTCATCATTGATGGCGGCGGTGAACCTGATCGAATCATCGATTGGGTCGATCGATTCGATGGCATAGGTCCCGACTGGTCGAATGGGCCTCGTTCTCAAGAGGAAATGAAGTTACAGAAAATCCCTGAACGTAAGGTTGTTGCTTTGCTCAACACCCACGCGCACTTTGACCACACCGGTCATATTCCTGACCTTTTGAAACGTTATCCAGTCAAATGGTACCTTCATCCCGCAGATACCTTTTTACAAACTTTAGCTCAAATTTCTGGTCAACGTTATGGATTACAACTTCCACCTCCTGCAGTCGCTGATGTGGATTTAGTCGATGGAGAAGTTCTCGAATTGGGTGCTCTTGGATTTGAAATTCTTCATACACCGGGTCATTCCCTGGGTGGATGTTGCCTTCGTTTAATTGTCGATGGAGGAGTCGACCATTTGTTTGTGGGAGATACGCTCTTTGCCGGTTCAGTTGGTCGCACAGATATACCTAACAGCGGTGGAGATTTCACAGTTCTTGCTCATTCGATTCACACTCGTCTTTGGCCTTTGGACCCGGAAACTTTTGTCTATCCCGGTCACGGACCGCTTACAACGATTGATCATGAAAAAGCGACAAATCCATTTGTTGGAGTTGACTCAGGTTCAGGCGTCTTCGGCCGAGGCAAATATGCCTGATTAAGCCATCATAGATGCAAGTGAAGATTGCAGAACTGGTAATGCTTCTTCCCATGATGCCACGATTCCATAGTCAGCGTGTTGGAAAATTGGTGCATCTGCATCCTTATTGATAGCAACGATATATTTCGATGATCTCATGCCAGCCAAGTGTTGAATCGCACCAGATATTCCAACTGCGATGTAGAGATTCGGGTTGACGGTTTTACCAGTTTGTCCGACTTGCATTGAGTGCGGAATTTCATCCCAAGTATCAACAGCTGCTCGTGAAGCACCAACAGCGGCTCCTATTGTATCAGCAAGGGTTTCCAAATGTGAGAAGTTTGCAGGCGTGCCCATTCCACGGCCTCCGGAAACAATGATATTGGCTTCAGCCACATCGAGTCGACTCGAAGCACGAGCCATAAATTCTTGAACTGCAGTAGCGACATTTCCAGAGGTATCAACAACTGATACTTCGCCTGAACCGCCGGTGCCTGATGAATCAAACACGTTTGGACGAACAGTTACAATCGCATCACTGCTTAAACTGACGGTTTGCATTGCTTTGCCGGAATAAATTGGAGAGGTCAAATGACCACCTTCAATTTTTACGACGTCTTGAACAACGGAAATTCCTCTTCGAGCAGCAAGCCGAGCCGCGAGGTCTTTTGATTGGGGGGATGCCGATGTCAGGATAACCCCTGCAGGAGCAACTGCATCGAGAGCAGAAGCCCATCCAGCAGCATCATAGTTTGAGAATACATCGGATTTAGCGGCTATAACTTTGCCTGCACCAGCGTATTGTGCAGCAGCATCGGCTACACTTGCGTCAGCGCACGGAACAATGACGGTAGGTTGAGATCCCAGTGCGTTAGCAGCGGTAATGAGTTCGGATGTTGTAGGGTGAACTGCACCCTTCACGATTTCAGCGATTACTATAGTTTCGGACATTTTTTTCACCTTAAATTACGTTTGCCTCATCACGGAGGAGTTGTGCTACTTCTGCTGCTGCAGCCCCGCCTTGGTAGGATTTACCGGCAGGTTTGGCAGGCGGCATGCTGTGGGATACCACGGAAATGGTCGATGCGGGAATTTCGAAATTGTGAACATCAACTTTTGCTTTCTTGGCTTGCATAATACCCTTAACATTGGGCTTTCGAACCTTGATATTACCCTTGTCACACGAGACCACTGCAGGAAGAGGCACGTTCACACGGGCATTTCCTCCGGACGCAGGCATAACAACGGAAAGTTGGTCGCCGTAGGCGACGCTTATTGTGTTCGATACTGATGACCAACCAAGACGTTCAGCAAGTCCTGGGCCAGTAGAACCCGCTCCAGTATCTGCTGCAGATTTACCGCAATAGACGACGTCTGCTCCGAGGCTTGACACAGCAGAAGCAAGAACACTTTGTAGTGCATTTGAATCAAGTTCTGCGTCACAATCCACGCGAACAATGTGGTCAACTCCAATGGCTTTCGCATCCTTGAGAACTTTATCAGCGCCGGCACCGCCAACGGTAATTGCAGTAACTTCTCCGCCGCTCGAATCTCGGTGTTGAAGTGCGGTTTCGACAGCAAATTCGTCGTAAGGGCTCATTACTTTCTTGACGGCGGAAAGGTCGACTCTATCGCCAGAAACGGCGATTCGAGCATTGGTGTCGGGCACTTGTTTGACGAGGACGATTATGTTGGCCATGTGAGACTCTCCAGTGGGATTAACTTCTCCACTTCGGTGAGATTCATGAACGTTTGCACCACATTGTATGGTTTTAAGCAGGCATAATTTTCTACAATATAACTCGGAGGAAACGAAGTAAGATAAAACCTACTTATCAAAACGTTTCTTAACCGCCACGCTTCGCAGATAGAATCCATGAAGCGAAAAAACCCAACTGAACCACCAGCTAAAGACCAGAAAACCCTAGCCTCATGGAGGCTCTTGTTTGAAAGCGAGCCCTACAAACAAGACCTTGACACACGTCCTGGTGAGGGAGAATATGTGTTTGGTTTCGAAATCGAGTGGGATGATTTAGAAGATTTTGGTGATCTTCAACTGGAACTTTCTGAAAATTTTGAAGCAACGCTCGAGATTGGAAATCAGGTTATGAAAGAACAATATGCGAATCGAAAAATGTCAACTCGCCCGGTAATTCGAGTTATTAATCTCCCTAACAATCGTTCATATGAAGTCAGTGATTTACGCATGAGAGACCGTTCTCGTTTCCTTGCTTTTGATGCGATTGTTACTTCGACAAGCCCTGTAATTGGCTGGTTAAAAACCAGCGCTTATCAGTGCAATGATTGTGGTTCGAAATGGTCGGTGAACGAACGACTCGCCCGTCCTCGTGAAAAAGTCAAATATTGCCGAACATGCCTTGATGTTATTCTTGAAGATATGAGTAAAAAGAAGCCGAAAACCTATCACAAAGACCCTGATGATGTTTCATTACTGGTCGAAGATTGTTACTATGAAGACATTCAATACCTTGACATCATCTCTCCATTGATGCTGGAAAGTGGAATGACTGACCCTTCCGAAAGAATTCAAGTGGTTGTCTTTGATGAGTATGTAGGACAATTTTCGAAAGGTGATTGTCTCACTCTCAACGCAGTTGTTGCTGTAGACCCGCTTATCAATCGTGATTTCATTCGAGATACTCGAAGAATGGTTTTCCTCAAAACTCACAGCATTGAAGAAGGCTTTTCAAATCATGAAGAAATAGAACATGAATTACAAAGCGAATCTTCATTTTCTGAGTGAAGTGACAGCATCAAGCGTTTCTGGATGTTTCTCAAAATGTTCGTTCACGCGCTGTAAGCCGCGACTTATGCCATTGGCAATCCCCAATTTCGCATCGAGGGGGTGGAGGGTGCCATCGGCAACTGCAGCTTTGAATTCATCGAGGTTCGTCCAATTCGAAGGCTCACCGAATTTAGGATTAGGAGTTACAAGAATTTCTCCCCACTCTGGAAGAACGACATGCTCGGCGAGTTCATAGACGGGCGAGAGAGGATCTTCTGGTGCAAGGTAAGCATGTTTTTGCATTTTCTTACGAAGTGCCTTTTCACTGTCATGCAATAATATTGCGCCTGAAGGATCTGATTTGCTCATCTTGTGATCAAAACTTTCCATACGAATCCCCGATGCTTTGAGCGATGACAGAATAGGCGTATGCAAGCAAGTAGGCTTCTTCCAGTTCCAACGGGTGGCAACATCACGCATGAACATGTGCGCCTTGCGTTGGTCCATTCCTCCAAGCGCTACATCGATTTCCATTTCAAAAATGTCACTCGCCTGCATTGCAGGATAGTAGAACTTCGACAGATCGTGGTCAGATGAAGCCTCATCACGACCCATTATTGTGAATGTTTTGCGAACCTTAGCCAGTGTTGCACCCTTCGAACATCTGAGAACCCGCGCCCAATAATCACCCGAATCCATAATTTGTGAAGCCCAAACAAAACGTAGTTGTCCTGGACCGTCTCCTTCTTCAGGATATTCGAGTAGTGCCCGGAAAGTTTCTTCCATGTAGGTTGCAGTGGTTTGTATATCTTCCATTACTCCATCGAATTTATCGTTCACCCAAGCATGCCAATCCGCTAAAAATATCAGAACGTTTGCATCCGCTTCAAGCATTCTTCGTAATTGTAAAGATATCACTTTCCAGCCAATGTGGGCCTTTCCAGATGGTTCAAAACCGACATAACAGCGAATCACGCCATCGCCGGCCATGCTGGTATTTTCTGCTAAGCAATTTACCAAGTGGTCAACGCCTACTGTTTCTTCAACTTGTCCAACCATCAAAGCAAGTCTTTTCTGTTGGAGTTCATTCAATTCCAAAATCTTCGGGCAATCTTCGACAAAGGATTCGAGAGATGAATCAATGCCCATAATACCACGTTCTCAAATCAAATCGTTTAGTTTCTTGACTTTTCCTTCCGATGGAGGCGTGCCGGAGTCAATCATGGATTGTAATTCAGCAATCATTGCGTTTGCTTTATCGATGGTTTCTTGGTCAATACTCTTGCTCATTTCCATCATTTTATGGGCCATTTTTATTGCAGATTTGGCTTTGGAGAATTTCTTTGCATCTTCTTTTGCCTTATCACCGCGCTGTTTAGGAGAGTATCCAGTGACCTCATCAAGGAATGAGGACCACCTCTTACGAGACTCCATGGCTTTTTCACGTCCGCCATCTGCAGAGAGGAAATCATTGAGGTCTTCACCCTTCATTTGTTCAACATCGACAACCAGTTTTCCGTCAGAACCAAAATGCCCGGTGATGTGAGTAAGAATTGCGAATGAACCTGTAAATACGCCCTCTGCATTCACTTGAATATCGTCGAAATACGTTGTTGCTATACGTGCAAGACCTGCATTCCCACCGATATTTTTCTCTAAACCGCGCTTAACTGCGAATCGCTCCATGCATCTGCGAAGAGTCTCTTTGCCATAAGGCTCACCGTTGAGAGGAACGAGAAAACCACTTCCCAGCGTAGAAGGGGTTTTTTTGTAGTTGGCTTTGGGCAAATCATGCGAGGCCACCTTTTTTTCGGCATATGCCTCGTTCTCATGCTTTCACCGAGTGTCCCTGCACAGCCTGAGTCACTCATTCAATTGGAACTGGTCGACACGCTCGGAGAGTCAGATCTCGGCATCAATGCTGGAAAAGTTTCTCCGGACGGTTTGTCCGTAATGTTGGTCGGTGAGGACGGTTATGCTCACCTCATCTCGGCATTCAGTGCTGAGGACCGAAGCCAAGATATTGAATTGAATACTGCTCGAAGTGCCTCATTACACGATGTTTCATGGCACCCCAGGGGCGAGACTGCTCTTCTCACCGGAGAGATGGGGGTCGCTCTTCGATATACCGCTGAAAACCATGCAATTTCAACAGTCAACGGTTCTGGCTCAATCATTGGATTGCATATGACTGCAGTTGAATGGCGTCCTGCTGGAGACTATGCTTACTTCGGTGCATCAGATGGGACCATCTGGAAGTTTTCAGAAGGTTCAGGAATGGAGGCAATCGAGGACACTCGCTCCTCTGGCATTAGTGACATCGCTTGTCATCGAAACCAAAACGTATGCGTTGTAACGACGCTCAGCGATGGCCTTGCAGTTCTTTCTTCTAACCATCAACTCACATTCCTTTCGGGTACTGCTGGAGATACTTGGATTGGAGTCGATTGTGCGGATGCAACACTCAATGAATGTGTGGCTTTTGCCAGTGGCTTGAAAACGCAAGCAGTTCGCCTTGACATGGTTGACCCAAGTCAATCGACACTTCGAGCTATGATGCAACTTTCCATGATTGAGGGTGATTTTGCAGGAGTCTCTCGAGGGCATGATGGAACCACCTTAATCCACATGGCGCCATTCGCGACCATTCGTCAGCAACCTTTGGTATCAGAGGCATTTGCCCAAATTCTGGCTGAAGATGCTGTTGAATGGGACCCTATTGTATCAGGTCGCTCTATTGAGATGGTTTGGGAAAATGCACATCAAGAAGGCTTCATCATAACGTCGTTTGGAAACATCGTTTCGTTTGAGACCTACAGCGAAGTTGTTGAACTCGGTTTGATGTCGATTATCGTTATGGCTGCTGTGACGATTTCTGTCCCCGGCGTCGTTATCGGACTGATATACATGAACAGTCCTTATCTTCAAAGAAAGTATCTTCAGATAAGAGGACTGGACAAAAAATGACCTCCTCTAAGTGATTGCGAGAGGGTTAGGTTCTTGAAGCCCCTCGGGGACCCAAACATGAGAGGATAGTATGGAGCCTTACGAAGGGATAGATTTCTACGACATTGAAAGCTTGCTTACAGAAGAAGAAATAATGATTCGCGACATGGTCCGTGATTGGGTTGACGAAGAAGTTCTTCCTAAAATCGAACATGCATGTGATGAAGGTGTTTTCCTCGATGAATGGCGAGTCGCACTCGGTGAAATGGGTGTGCTCGGTGCACCATTGAAGGGCTATGGTTGCCCTGGACTTTCCTACGTTGCTTACGGTTTAATCTGTCAAGAACTCGAGCGTGGTGACTCTGGCCTCCGCTCTTTTGCCTCTGTTCAAGGGTCCCTTGCAATGTATCCCATCTGGGATTTCGGTTCTGAAGAACAGAAGAATTACTACTTGCCGAAGTTGACGACTGGTGAATGGATTGGATGTTTTGGTTTAACTGAGCCTGATTATGGTTCGAATCCTGGTGACATGATTACAAAAGCCGAGGATAAAGGCGACCATTACCTCTTGAACGGGGCTAAAATGTGGATTACAAACGGAACTATTGCAGATGTTGCCGTCGTTTGGGCGAAACTTGACGGTGTCATTCGCGGGTTCATTGTCGAGAAAGATGATGAAGGATTTTCTGCTCCTGAGATGAAAGGTAAACATTCTTTGAAAGCCTCCGTGACCAGTGAACTGGTGTTCCAGGACTGTAAAATTCCTAAAGACAGGATGTTGCCGAATGTAAAGGGACTGAAAGGACCTTTCTCTTGTCTTAACAACGCTCGATTTGGTATCTCTTGGGGCGCTTTAGGCGCAGCCATGTCCTGTTTCCACAGCGCAAAGACATACGCACTTTCGCGTATCCAATTCGATCATCCCATCGCATCGTACCAACTGGTTCAGAATAAATTGGCTTGGATGCTCCGTGAAATTACCAAAGGACAACTCTTGGCTTACCACTTGGGGCGTAAGAAAGACGATGGAACCTGGTTCAACGAGCAAATCTCACTTGCTAAGATGAATAACGTTGACATCGCTCTCGAGATTGCTCGTGTTGCTCGAGACATTCATGGAGCGAACGGAATCCTTGACGAATATCCAGTTATGCGCCACATGGCAAATCTTGAATCTGTCAAAACATATGAGGGTACTCACGATATTCACAACTTAATTATTGGAAGATACATTACTGGTATTCAGGCATTCACGCGAACAGTTTGATTAAAACCCCTTCATTACTGTTGAATCTGGTAAAACAGGTCTTTATATGCGCTTATCCGAAGTTTAGGATAAGAGTTGAATCATGTGAATCTCAGTCTTACCGACCGAATAATCCGAGTCACTGCCGGTTTCGGAATGGTTGCTATTGATTATGCATCGAATCTTAATTGGGATATTTTGTTACTTGCGGTCGGAGTATGGGGTGTAGTGACATCAGCATTTGGTTACTGCCCATTTTACAAATTGATGGGACATTCAACATGCCCAATCTAATTCAAACCGCTGGTAAAATACCAATTCGTGCAAGTCCGGACCAAACAGGGTCTAGGAATGCCGGCAAGATTCTGTGTCTCATGTAAACCGCAGCTGCAAGGCTAATCTTCTGAACCTTGTTCAACTTAACACGCTTGGTGAATACGTCACCTTGTTGTCGTTCAATCTGTCGCAGAATCTTATCATAGAAAGCAATCATTGCGGCAGGAGAGTAACGCGTTCGGCGCGGAAGGAGTGGTAAGAGTTGCCGAGCCTCTGCCAAGTAAGTTCGGGCTCTTCGAGCGTATTCTCTGCAATAAGGTTCCCAATGTTTGTTCAGTACGACTTTTCCTGACAACTCACTTTCATCAATTCCGTTAGATTCAAGTTCGTTAAGTGGGAGGTATACTCGGTCCCTTTCAATATCTTCTCCAACGTCCCGCAAAACATTCGTCAGTTGCATAAAGATCCCCCATGATTCGGCAAATTTCTTAGCACGAGGGTCTTCATATCCATAAATTTCAATGCACATAAGGCCGACTACAGATGCAACTCGATAGCAATACACATACAATTCGTCAAAACTACGGTATCGATTGTTGTAAAGATCATCTTCCATACCAGATATGAGGTCGTCAAAGACTTCTCTTGGAATCGAATAACGCTCTACCGTTTCCTTCAGTGCGAGGAAGACAGGATCTGTTGAATAGACATCGGTATAACATGTTGAAAGTTTTTTGCGGAAGAAAAACAGTTGAGTTATTTTGTTGAGATAGGCTTCATGGTCGAGTATAGTTCCTTGGTCTTGCAGACTTTCAAGTTGGTCACGATAGGCAACCGCTTCCGGATCCATCTCTCCCATACTCCCCGGGAATCGGTCAGACCAATCGCCATCTGCGATATCATCTGCTCTTCGGCAGAAGGCGTAGACTGCGCACATTGCATGTCGTTGTTCATCAGGGAGATATTTGAACGAGTGATAGAAGTTTCCTGCCTCACGCATGGTGAGTTCTTCACAGTAACGGAAGGCTAAGCGAGTGAGTTCTTGTGGAGGCTTGTCAGACCATATAGGAGCATCAAGATGTGAAAAAGGATCGACTAATTCATTTGTTTCTCCGACAATTCCAATGAATGTAGCACCTTCACGTAGAGCTTCCATTGCCGTGACGCTCACAGCTTTCACAGCATCTCGGGCGAGCATTACACCAGCACGAAGCCTGTCAAGGGTCGTCATTCTCTTCTCTTCATCTTCCGATTCTCTTGAATTTGCATTTCCCTTCAAAGGGAAAAGTAATTCCAAAGGTTTTCGGCGCTCGAGCATCGTGACCGGTTGTCGCTCATACTCTACCCTTTTTGAGTTCTGCCCTTAATTGGACAAATCTACTTTTTTCAATTGCCTTTGTTTTTCTTGAGAAGACGATTGACTCCTCCTGGGATAATCAGGGCGCGTAGAAGTTTTTTCGCATATGATTTTATTTCATCCCGTGTAACTTTAATTCGTTCTTCCGAATTTAACACATTTCCAGTTCGTAATAAAGTCACAGTTCGCTGGCCGATGAGAACTGGAAGCATGCAAGAGGCTTTGAGACGTAATTGAGAATCTGGTAACATCGAAATATATTCGATGGCTGCGTCAAGGTGTTGGTTGGTCAGGTCAAGATATTCATCGTACAGAGGTCGAAAAGCATTGATGTTTTTGTCATCCATCAAGTCTTCAGGTTTGAGGTTATATCTTTCAAGGGCCTGTTCAGGAATGTAACATCGACCAAATCGAAGGTCTTCAGGTATGTCTCTCAAGATATTGATCATTTGCAATGATTTGCCAAACCGAATACCCTTCTCAAAGAATTCTTTTTCTTTTTTCTCGGGAAGTGTAAACAGATGTTCAAGAGACATTTTACTCCAAAATACACCGACAGAGCCCGCAACTCTGAAAGCATAATCATCCATTTGTTCATCGGATTCAAGGGCTGAAATGTTCCCATCCTCATTTGCAGTTCCAAATCGCTCAAGGTCGAGTATTTGGCCGCTGACAATAATGTCGAGACATTCAAGCATAAGCCCTTGGTCCACCTTACTATAGACTTCAAGTCCCGCAACCACATCACCAACATTTCGTAAAAGTTCCGCCTCATTTTCGTTGCTTTGTATTCCTGCAAGTTCGGTAAAGTCTGGCAGTGATGACGATTTTCCTTGGGCAACATCGTTGTATTCCTGAAGAAGCTTTAGAAGAAAATCGGTCTCACCGTGCTTCGAATCTGCAATCGTATCAGCAACTCGAGCAAGAAGATAGAGTAATCCAATCTGCCCTCGGATTTTCTTTGGAAGATACTTCAAGGTTGGATAAAAAGATCGGGAGGTTGCTTCGAGCAATGCATCGATTTTTTCATTGATAAGCACTGCCATTTTATCCCCCTCCTTTGAGCGCAACAGTTCTCTCTTCTTGACCCTGTGGGGTGGTATAATGCCCGATAATCGGGTTCTGTTGTAGAATTAAAGTACGAATGAAAAGGCTTCAGTTCTTAATCCGGCGCCCCAGATTTGAATATATTTACTTCAAAATCAGGGATAATCGGTCGTAAGCCTTTAGGCTGGGATATGCGAGCATCAAACCTCGGGGTGGTATCGTGGAGTGTGGCTCGTGTAATGAACAGATTCCAGATGACAGTATATTTTGTCCTGAATGTGGTTCTCGGCAAGAAATGTCACGCGCTGGAGGTTTTACCAACCCGAGTTCAATCGGCCTCAGCGGACAAGAAGTATCTGGAGGTCGAAACTTTGGTGTTGTTTCAGGTGAAGCAATTCGTCAACAGCGAGACATGAACATCGGCAACACAAATGTCCCACCGGAAGTGCTTCAGCAAATCGCCATGGGTATCCAACAGCAACAGAATATTCCTCCCGGTCAGTACCCTCCTCAAAACATTCCGCCAAATCAAATGGGACAATTGCCCCCTCAGAATTTTCCTCCAAATCAGGTGAATCAATTTCCCCCGCAAGGAATGCAACAGCAACCACTGCAAGGAAATGTAACACCCCACATTCAATCTGATCGTCCACAGCAAGCACGAGGTCCGTCCCTTTCCAGCGGCGCAATACCTCAAAAACCTGTTAGCAATATATCGGCATCGACACCGGGTGGGACAGTTGTTGCAAATAATCCTGCAGCATCTCCAACCGATGCTATGGTCAACCGGTTGGCTGAGGCAGAACGGGCAATGAAAGACGAACGCCGAAGTCAGTGGCTCAACATGAATCAAACTCCAGCTGGTAATGTACTGGCATCTCTTGGCGCTGATTTGCCTTCTCATCTTCGTGGAGCAGATGCATCAAATCCAGCCCAAGATGTTCTTGCAGGCGCTCTTGGACAATCTCAAGATGCTCCGAATGAAGCACTCTTGCGCAGGATGTGTGAAGTAGCAGTTCGTCGTGTTGCTCGTAAGCGTGGTGTGGCAGTTGAAACACCTCAAGCGAAAGTTGAATCCGATATCCTCAATGTCAACGTCACCTATATTGATGACGGCCGTGTACTTGACACTCCTGAAGACCTTACTCAAGCATTCCAACACGCGATCGAAACCGAGGTCGCTTTGAAGGGCTTTGATCTCACCACTGAACTCAAGTTATTCCGTTCTAAAGACGGTGAGGTCCAGAATCTCGATGGCAGTGATTCAGCAGACGATGGCGTTGAGATGTTTGCTTGTGAAATCTGTGATGGACTTGTCAAAGAGACCGACAACGAATGCCCTCACTGTGGAGCAATTTTCGAAGATGATATCGAGGAGGTTGTCGAACCTCAACGTCGTGGCCCACCTAAGCGCGGCGGTCCACCAAAGCGTAGCGGTCCACCCGGTCCTTCCAAAGGCGGTCCTCCAAAGAAGAGCGGCCCACCCGGTCCTTCCAAAGGCGGTCCTCCAAAGAAGAGCGGTCCACCCGGTCCATCAAAGGGCGGTCCTCCAAAGAAGAGCGGCCCACCTGGTCCATCAAGGGGAGGTCCTCCAAAGAAGAGTGGTCCACCTGGTCCATCAAAGGGAGGTCCTCCAAAGAAGAGAGGTCCACCTGGTCCATCCAAAGGCGGTCCTCCAAAGACGAGCGGTCCACCCGGTCCATCCAAAGGCGGTCCTCCAAAGAAGAGCGGCCCACCCGGTCCATCCAAAAGGGGTCCTCCAAAAGGCGGACCATCTGGACCTAAGAGAGGCCCACCTCGTTGAAGTTGGGGGCTAATTTTTGACAGAATTACCTGATTTTGGAAACATTCGTTTCGCAGGAACATTACGTCCATCTCAAGAGGCTGCAAGTTCAATTATTCGACCTCAACTTGATTCAGGGAAGAGCCGATTGCATATTGTTGCCCCACCTGGATCTGGAAAAACAGTCCTTGGGCTCTATGTTTGGTCAGATCTCGTTCGAAAACCCGCTCTCGTTCTGTCTCCAAATTCTGCGATACAAGCTCAATGGGCGGCAAGAACCTCTCTTTTTGATTTGGATGGAAAAGATGAATTTATCAGTACAGACCCTGAAAAACCAGGGTTACTCACTTCATTGACTTATCAATCAGTCACCATGCCTCGGAAGGGAGGAGAAGACCTTGACGAAGCCGCCATAGAGTTGTGGATTGAGAAACTTATACAAAAAGAAGAAGCCTCAAACCACGAAGAAGCATTGGCTTGGCTCGAAGACTTAGAACAAAAAAATGACGAGTATTATACCAAACGTCTCTCGACGTATAGGAAAAAAGTGAGGGATGAATTTGCAGAGCATGGAAATGCATTATGGACATTACACGAAAGTGCAAAAGCGAATCTTATTCGGCTTCAAAAGATTGGAATTGGTCTCATCATATTGGATGAATGCCACCACTTAATGCACCATTGGGGACGGGTTCTTTCTGAAGTCAGAGAGATGTTTGACAATCCTGTTGTTCTCGGTTTAACTGCAACTCCTCCAGAAGGAGGTGGATTCAAAGAAGCCGATGTAGAACGCTATGAAGAATTCTTTGGACCAGTTGATTACAGTGTCCCTGTTCCTGCTTTAGTCCGTGCTTCAAACCTTTCACCCTACCAAGATTTGTGTTATTTTGTTCGGCCAGCGAGTCATGAGTTGCAGTATATCGCGGGTGTTGACGAAGAGTTTGAATCACTTCTTAGCGAATTACGGGAAACAAATTATGGTGCCGAGGCAGATCGAGTCCCTGACCTTGACCGGTGGGTACAAAACCAATTGCGGGAGAGAAAGTCACCAAATGGAGAAACGCTTTCTTGGCGACAATATGAGCAAAGATATCCAGCATTTGCCGAAGACTCTCGTCGTTTTTTACAATTGAACCACAAGGACTTGCCAAACGATGTCCCTGAAATTTACATGAAGAAGAATGATGAATCCTTTACTCGAATTAGTATTTTAAGGAACGTACTTTCGCGTTATGTACGTCATGGTTTGCGCCGTTCCAAATCAAAAGAAGACCACGCTCTTGCTGAATCAGTTGTCGCCCGTTTGCGAATGCTCGGAGTTATGATTACTGAAACCGGTTCACGAGCATGCGCTTCACCTGTCGGGCGTGTAATGGCCTATGCTTCTGCTAAAACAGAAGCAGTGAATGAGATTATTTCAGTGGAAATGCAAACGCTTGGCAAAGATATTCGTGCAGTCATTGTTACTGATTATGAAAAAACCTCTGCGACAACTCTTGTTGAAGGAGTTCTGGATGAAGAAGCAGGAGGGGCAATCTCTGTTCTTCGCTCATTAGTCCATCATCCTGCTGGAGATTATTTAGACCCAATTTTGATGACAGGGAGTACCGTTTTGGTCGATGATGATTTGTATGAACCTTTTATCGCCAAAGCAGAACTTTGGGTCGCAGAGCGACAACTCGACATTCGACTTGATGGTCGCCCCCACCAGGGTTTCATGGAAATCCACGGCAAGGGCAAGGATTGGATTCCTCGATATTATTCTTTGATGATTACTGAATTTTTCCAAGAAGGTTTTACTCGTTGTTTAGTTGGAACTCGGGGATTACTTGGTGAAGGTTGGGATGCTTCCCGAATCAATGTTCTCGTGGATATGACTTCCGTAACAACCAGTGTAAGTATTAACCAACTTCGTGGTCGTTCCATCCGTATAGACAAATTGTGGCCTGAGAAAGTAGCCAACAACTGGGACATCATCTGCATAGCCGAAGAATTTACCAAAGGTTTTGATGATTATGAGCGCTTCAAGGAAAAGCACAAGCAATTGTATGGAGTTTGTGATGACGGGACTATCGAGAAGGGAGTTGGTCACGTTCACGCTGCGTTCAATGACGTGCGTCCAGAAGGAATCAGCGAAGGCATGGCCCTCTTCAATGAAGATATGATGCGCCGTGCTCGTAATCGTGAACATGCCCGAGAGCTGTGGGGAATAGGCCAGCCATTTGGCACCGAAGCCCGACCTGCCCTCGAAGCCAAAGCACCTTCAGGATTTGCCCTCGGGTTTAAGTTCGGAAGTCAAAAACAAATGTGGACAGACACCTCACTCACCCTTGCGATTTCAAAAGCAATTGTGGGTGCATACAATGAACTGGGAGAGATGACAAAACACTGTTCTCCAAAGGGCGGAGAGCGAGGCGGTGGCTGGTTACGATATCATTTGCATCATGCGACTCCTGACGAGGCTGAATTGTTCAGTGAATCGCTTGAAGAGGTCCTTGGCACGCTTGAAAAAGCGCGTTATGTCGTGGCACGTTCGTCTCAATTTATGCAAGATACATGGGTGTCAAAGCTAATGCCAGAAGTCATCGCAAAGTACTTGAGAAAAGAAGTCAGTGTCATTCAAATGTATCATAAAGTTCCTTCAAAACTCGCTTCGAGTAAAGAGAGGGCGGAAGTTTTCCTCAAACACTGGTTCCAACACGTAGGTCCTGGGCACATCACATATATGCGCAATGATGAAGGAAAAGAACTGATGAACTCGATCTTGCAGAAAAGCCTCGGTCCACAAGTTGGCCTACACAAAAAGAGTGTCTACTTGTGATCAATTAGAACACGATTCACATTGGAACGTTTTGCCTCTGTGAGAATCACAGAATCTTTTTCGGCAATCAAAGCAACGGAAATCAAACGAGTCGACCGTGTTCGAACAGCCAGGATGGCCACATGTCTCATCAGATGATTGGGCTTTTGTTGTCGATGTGTTTTGACTACCCCAGAATCCTCCGCTGGGTTGAGATGGCTGGGAAGGTGCTGAATTGAAAGCGCTGGAAGAAGAAAGACCGAGCGTCTTCAAAACGTGGTCATTGGCAAAGAATTCCTCTGTTTCTCTTTGCGACATGATTCCGTATGAGAGGGCATGAGCCTTTGCTTCTTTAACATCGTCAAATCCACGATTATTCAACCCCATACGACCGATGATACTGTCGTAATTTCGAATCCGACTTGCAGTCATGTTACCGTCTTTCCATCGCTTTCGACGCCGAGGATTCGACGGCCTTACCTGATTGAATGCAGGGATATTTTGCTGAGATGGCAACGTCGGGTATGATGATTGAGTTGGTGTGATTTGCTTCCCTTTCTGCCCGGTTAATTGGGTGCGAAAATTCCCCATTCGTGCATAGAGGCCGCCAGTCGCAACAGTACTGCCTTTTGCCCCCATCATCAAAGCCACGATTAAACCGAGAGTAGCTAAAATCGCGAAGAAACCAGAACAGCAGTAATACAAGTAAATATCAGAGGTTTGCGACTCAAATGAATAACTGGAAGGGTCATCAGTCGGGAAGTAAATTTGAATATCTGAGCCAATTGGGAATGCAGCCATAATTTGAGATCTACATGACTCACTGCTTTCCATAGAACCTGTTGTAGTGCCCGTGTATTCTTTCTCTACACTACCATCCTCGGTCGCTGCATAACGAAATTCAATGTTAGCCGTGCACGTGTAATAACCTGAATAATATTCATCATAGGTTGTTTCAGAGGTTATAGTTGCATCTGTTGAAACATATTCAGTATCAGATGAACCCGCCGCAGCGAAGACAAAAAGTCCTGATAGGAGTGTTGAAATTATGAAAATTACGATGCCAAATTTATTCATTTTAACACCGATTAAGTTTGCTGTTGGCGCTGTTCCCATGCGCCAACAGCGAGTGGTTTCATACGCACGTGTGCAGCCGTCATTGCCGAAGCTCCGGTGGGAACAGTTACAACTCAGTAAGGCGATATATAATCATTGGTGATTGAAAACTATTCCCTGCGTACTATTCTCATCGAGGGTTCTTGAGTCCCTGAAGTGTCCTTCTCATCCATCTTTATCTCCATACCCATTCGTTTTGAAAGTTCTAAGTGGGCTAAGGACCAAGGCCATTTGCACGAATCGTTCGTCTCTTGTGCGAGTACATTGATTGGGATCAACTCACTGTCCCAGCCACTGTTTTCGACGAGTTGACCTGAGATGCGAATCCAAGCATGGTCTCTTTGTTTCAGTTCATGCGCTAAATGAGAAAAGCCATTTTTCTTGGCCATTTTGGCGAGATATTCACGCGGCATTGCTCGAGGGACTAACATCAACGTACGTTGCCCATCCGTCCAAAATACAGTTGAGCCTAATTGAGCATCTTTACAGAGTTTGAGTGCCTTTTCAACTGCCTTTTTTGGTTCCCCCCAACTGCGTGGCAGCCATTCAATCAAGGCTGAACGATTCTTTGTTCCAGGGACATGCGTGCTCACTTCAAGACTGGTCTGCTGCTGAGGAATCATCTCTATGTTTGCCTTTTTTCGAGTGAACAGAGATTTTTTTCTTGCGGCTTTTTTTGGCATTTTGAGGGATTGCGGATGACGATTGAGGTCATTCATCCATTCGTTAAACGGCCGATGAAGTTGTTCAATGGTAATAATCGAACAAATCCACCCTGTTTTTCCGTGAACAGTGCCGGGTACTCGTATGATTCGGCGAGTATCTGCCGTAATTTTTGTATCGATGTGGAGGCCGTCTGTAACGGCTCGTTGAAGCAGTTTCTTTCTTGAATCTCTCACTGTATCTTCACGAAGTTTTGGGTCAGGAATTTGGAATTTCTCTCTTTCGAGATCATGATAAAAAAGATGGAAACCTTTGCTACCTGAAAAGGTCACGTGGGAGAATGAATATTCTGATTTATCCTTCATCCAATCAAACATGCTCACAGCGTATTTACGAGCCAATTCCATATTTTTCTGGCAAAAAGGAGGAACATCAATATCAAAGACGACCAAATGATCGAGAAGTATTGGATGTGATGTTTCAGTATCATTGAGTCGAGGCAAATCGACTGGATTGAGCCAAGAAGAGGTTGAGACATAAACATCGGTTGGAACTGCTTTTCCTACTGCCTTGAGGAAGGTCACAGCATCACGTATTCTGCGAGGTGAAGAATACCAACGATTGTTCAATGTTCTCCACCGAAACTGATGTTGAGTCGGCTTTTTCATCCACGAAAAGTCAATATGAAAGTCCTTTGAATAGTGGTCTTCCAAGACAGAGGGGTCAAACGCTGACTCTTCTGCCATGCTCTGCTGAAAGGATATCGGTTAATGGCTTCACCGTAAGCCCACAGCTTTGAGTGATTCAAGCAGAACCTTTCCAAGTTCTGATGGATCCATTGCACAGGCAATTCCAGCGGCTCTAAATGCCTCAAACTTTTCTTCAGCAGTTCCTTTTCCACCGGAGATAATTGCCCCTGCGTGTCCCATTCTCTTACCAGGAGGTGCAGTGGCACCTGCAACGAATCCTACAATAGGTTTGGTGACATTATCAGCAGCCCATGCAGCGGCTTCTTGTTCAGCATTTCCGCCAATTTCACCAATCATGATAATCGCTTCAGTTTGCGGGTCGGCTTGGAATGCAGCAAGGCAATCAATGAATCCTGTTCCATTGACCGGGTCTCCGCCGATTCCAATACAGGTTGATTGTCCTTCATCAATGCTCATTGTCTGAGCAACTGCTTCATAGGTCAATGTTCCCGACTTGCTGACAATACCAATGCGGCCCTTTGCGTGAATGTGTCCTGGCATAATACCAATTTTGGCTCCACCAGTTTCACCAGGGGTAATGATTCCCGGACAGTTCGGTCCAATGAGACGAACTCCCGGTCTGTTCTCAACGTAAGCAACAGCCTTGACCATGTCAAGTGTAGGAATACCTTCAGTGATGCAAACGATGACGCCTTCACCTTTGACTGAATCAAAAGCATCTGCTGCTTCCATAATCGCTTCAGCTGCAAATGGCGGCGGGACATAAATGACGGTGGCGTCAGCATCTGTAGCTTCGATGGCTTCAATCATGCCGTGCCATACTGGGAATGTTTTTCCTTGCAATTCAACGGTTTGACCGCCTTTACCTGGAGTACAACCACCAACGATTTTGGTGCCGTATTCGACCATCTTGTCTGCGTGGAACATACCTTGCTTACCGGTGATTCCTTGAACCAGAACCTTTGCATCTTCTTCAATCCAAATTGACATTATTCTTCACCTCCAATAAGAGAAACAATCTTTTGAGCACCCTCCGCTAAATCATCAGCAGCGTGAATATTCAATGTTGAAGCAGCCAATATTTTCTTTCCTTCATCAACATTGGTTCCAGCAAGTCGAACGACGAGAGGAACTTCCAATGAGAGAGCTTCAGTTGCTGAAATGACACCGCGTGCAATAATGTCGCAGCGCATGATACCACCAAAGATATTCACAAGAATACCCTTGACATTCGGATCTTCAAGAATAATTGAGAAAGCAGTTTTGACTTGCTCTTCGTCCGCTCCACCTCCGACATCGAGGAAATTAGCAGGTTCGCCTCCATACAGTTTGATGACATCCATGGTCGCCATTGCGAGGCCAGCACCGTTGACTAAACAACCGATGTTACCGTCGAGTTTGACATAAGATAACCCCGTTTCTTTTGCACGTATTTCGACATCCTCTTCTTCAGAAAGGTCTCTCAAGTCATCCCAGTTTTTGTGACGGAATTCTGCGTTTTCATCAAAAGAAATCTTTGAGTCAAGAGCAACGATTTCATCACTACCCGTTCGTACGAGTGGATTGATTTCAACCATTGCGCAGTCTTCTTGAATGAACATTGTATACATGTTTGACAACATCTTTCCAAAAGATCTCAATGCTGGCCCTTGTAGACCAAGTGCCATACCTAAGTCGCGCTTTTGGAAACCAAGGAGTCCAGCATTTGAATCAACAACAACCTTGTGAATAAGTTCAGGAGTATTGTGAGCGACGTCTTCAATATCCATGCCACCTTCAGTTGAAGCCATGATGAGAACGGATTTGTTATCTCGGTCAACAAGCAAGGCAAGATAGTATTCGTGAGCGATATCGCACCCTGCTTCGACGTAGAGATTGTTGACAATCTTTCCTTCTTCACCGGTTTGAATCGTCACCAAAATGTTTCCTAAAATATTGGAGGCATAGGATTCGACTTCTTGTCTTGAGAAAGCGATTTTCACACCACCGTCCATGACATGTTCACGTGTTTCAGGATGGTAGAGTGTTCCTTTTCCTCGACCTCCTGCGTGGATTTGCGACTTGACAGCTACGACTTTACTTCCAAGAGAATCATACGCAGACAGGGCTTGTTCAACACTTGTGCAATGCACGCCTTCAAGAACAGCAACGTTGTTGTCTCGAAGAAGGGATTTTCCTTGGTATTCGTGGATATTCATAATGCTCTCCAATCATCCCAAAGAAAGACCGTCTTTGAATACTTTGATGCGGCACTTGGCACAAATGAATCCAACAGTTGAGAATTGATGTCTAGAATAGAGGTGTTTTGATAGGTAATCGATGAAAGGCCCTGTTCATGCAAGTGGTGGTTTTGGCTGGTGGAGTTGGCTCTCGTCTTCGTCCGTGGACCGACTCAATGCCGAAACCATTGCTTCCTATGCTTGACATGTCACTGCTTGAAAGAGTCGTCGAAGGAGTTCCACATCACTTGATTGATGAGGTCGTCGTTGCAGGTGGATACAAAGTAGAAATGATTGAAGAGTATTTTGCTCAAGCAGAAGTTGATTTTGATGTTCGAATTGTTAACGAAACGCAACCTTTGGGAACTGGTGGCGCTTTAGGGAACTGCAGGGATGTTGTGAGTGGCCGATTTGCTTGCTTTAACGGTGATATTGTATCTTCGCTTCAAGTGGAACCTCTCCTGGAACTGCACAAACTCAACGGTGGGGTAGGAAGCCTTGCGCTTTGGGAAGTTGAAGACCCCACACGCTTCGGTATTGTAGGATTGGATGATGAATCACGCATCACTCAATTCAAAGAAAAACCAAAACCGCATGAAGTTTTTTCAAATTTAATTAACGCTGGTTCATATGTTTTTGAAGATGATATATTCGACTATATGCCTGAAGGAAAGCATTCTATAGAAAGAGATGTTTTTCCAGGTCTCGCTGAAGAGCGCCTTTTAAATGGTCAACAATTCCAAGGTTATTTCATCGATGCCGGAACTCCTACCGCATGGTCGGATGCTGTTCATCGGTGTATCCATGAACAACGTTTCACTCGTGGAAAAGTCGAAGGAAACTCATGGTATGGATCAACTACAAGCCAAACCTCTGAAACGGTTACTGAGTCAATGATTGAGACCGGTGTGGACTTCATGAACAGTAAAATTCACCGTTCAACGCTCTTGAAAGGTACATCTGTAGGTGAGAACACAGTCATCAAAGAATGCCTTATCGGAACTCGAGTAAAGATTGGAAAAGGCGCTCATCTTGAGAATGTCGTCGTCGGTCACGACAGTATCATCCCTGAAGGGTCGCATCTGATTGGCGGACAATGGCCTCGAATGGAATGAATGTTCATCGAACCTGCGAAGACCTCAAATGCACTTCAGTTCTGCCAAAGACATGAACAAACCGTTGGTCGTTGTTAATTTCAAAACATATGCTTCAGCAAGTGGAGAGACCGCTGAGCGCCTCGCTCTTGCTATGCAGGCTCATGCGAACGGTCCCGCCAGAATGGTAGCGGTTGTCTCCGCCTTTGATTTGGAAGCCGTTCGTCGAGTTGCACCATCTTTGGAAGTATGGACTCAACACTTGGACCCGGTTGGCCAGGGTGGTTTTACTGGATGGCTTGAACCGCACACTGCACTTTACCGTGGTGCACAAGGCACTATCATCAACCACGCAGAACACAAGGTTTCGATGGAACATGTTGCTCAGTTAATGCAGCAATTACCAGATGATTTCCCAATGTGTGGGTGTGCTGCAGATGTTGACGAGGCTCAACACCTTGCAGAGATTGGCCCAACATTCATTGCTGTGGAACCTCCAGAATTGATCGGTGGAGATATCTCTGTAACCACCGCAGATCCTTCGATTGTCAGCGACACGGTTGCTGTCGTAAAAGCGGTGAATCCGAATGTTCGCGTCCTTTGTGGTGCAGGAGTCAAAAACGGCGCTGATGTTGCAAAAGCAGTTGAATTGGGAGCAGAGGGAGTTCTGCTTGCCAGTGGTGTCACCAAAGCGAGTGATGTTGAAGCAGTTCTCGCTGATTTGACTTCAAGCCTTGCTTGACTGTGAGCAGTGAGCCAGTTCCAGAAGTTTTTGTTCTTGTTGAGCTTGAAGCAAACCTTGAGACGCTGGGCAATGTGAGCGGAATGAACAGGATTCACATGTCCTTTTTGATGCAGCTAAGGGTAATAATGCCAGATTAAATTGCCCATATCTGTGCATATTTTGCATCGCGTGATAATCGTTTTCAAGTAATCGCATTGAATCTCGGAATGACTGACGTGTTGGCTGATAAGTTTCAGTGTGCCAGAATCCTTTTCGCCAACCAATTGTGTGCAAACGATAGGATAATTCTCGTTTTGGAAAACCCTCTTGTTGCTTTGCCCAGAAAACCATATAATTCGCTTCCAGTTCATCGATGGATTTTTTCGGAGCACTCTGCATATCAAATCGAATCAAATGCCATTTATTTTGAACCAAAATAGCCAAGTCTGGTGATGAATAAATACGTCGAGTATCCTTGACTACAGATTCAGTTCGGTCCAATACATACCAACAAGGATGTATCTTTCGAACCAATTGCTGAATAATTCTGCAGCGCCAAAGCAAGGTCATGCGATGGTTTGCATAGCGCAATAATGCTGCAGAATATTTTGTTGAAACCCTGTGATTTGAGTTTTCTAGATTTTTTTGAAGAGCACTTTTGAGTTGGTGTTCGACCAACTTTAGCGACCACACTTTCCCTTCGCGAAGGTCTTCAATTCGTTCTATCAAAATTTCTTTCATTGCCCGAAGCATCAAATCCCAAGGCATTCTTCTGCTGGAAGTAAACTTTGATGCGTTGGATTTTGATTGATGACCATAGCGTAAGTACCATGCTCTTGGACATTTTAAGAATAAATCTCTTCGCGTTCTACTCCAGTCAATTTGTGCCTGCATACCCCCAAGATGGGCATCAACGCTTGTCAAACAATCGGTTAAATCACGCCGATATTCATCAAAGAAATCAAACTGTTTCCAAACGACCATAGTGCAATTGGAACGATACACCAGCCTGAATAGCGAGCGAAGAAATCCTCTCCTAAGTCACCAAACATCAGTGAGATATTTCCGCCTAATGAGGTGATGAATCGTAGCAGCAATACAACTGCACCACCAAGTAGAATCATCAGCAGCAGGCCAAATACTCCAGCAAATATACCGAAAATACCACTCAGCATTGTGGCTCCAACTCCTTGAGGGAACAGCGACGGGAATGCCAACCATCCAAACCAACCAAGCCAAATACCAATCAGGACATCTCTCTGCATGTCTTCAACTCCACGCCAATTACGGAATGCTTCTGGGAAGAATTTATGAAAAATTCTTCCTACAATTACAGCCTCATATGGTGTCCCACGACGAGCGGTCACAATGCTCATTTCAACCATCCAGAGAATCATTGCCATATCAAGCCAAAACAATAGGTTCGATGGAATTGGTGCGAGCGTTGCGATTAAAACTGGGAGATTAATCAGAACAATGCCTGCTCCACCCGCAGCAATGACTGCTCCCATGTGCATGCCGAATGGAAGTGGCTCCTCAAGCACTTCATATTCCTCGCGAGGTAAAGCAAGGAAAAGCAAAATAAGCCCAGGTCCGAAGAAGAGTGAGAAATACGACCAAGAACTCGTGCTGCCACCTGTGTTGATACTTTCTACAGCACTGACAATTTCTTCAGATGATGCGCCAGGCGCGTTTGAGTAGACAACTCTCATGGTTTTGTCAAGAACAAGAATCGAATCTGCAGTTCCGTTCGGTGAACTTTGTGTGAAGGATTCATCGATATCGACATACGTCATCCATGTCAGGTTATAATTCGTCTTCATTGCAGCAACGTCAGTTGTGGATGCATCCATTCCAGCAAGAACGTGAATCACGGTAATGTCTTCACCGATTAAGTCAAGCGTTTTGTTCAACTCAATGGCTTGTTCTGCCACGTTTTGCGTCCCAGGTAAGGCAACAGCAACTACGAGTGCGTCCTTACCATCAAACAGTTCTGAAACCGTCATTGGTTGCACATTTTCATCATAGACATCGGTATCAAACATTCGAGCGTGATCATCAATCAGTTCATTTGAACCTAAATTTGGCTGACTAATAGCTGTTGGAATGAATAACAGCATCATCAATACCAGTGCGATGAGAATCGGTAGGGGTGGAAGTTCTCCACCTCGCTCCTGCATAAACATGAAACCGAAAAGAGAAAAAATCGTTGTGAGCGATAAGAAGATGGTTGAACTTGCAAGGCCCTTATCGGTTTTTTCAACCTCAA
Organism: uncultured Candidatus Poseidoniales archaeon; assembly: GCA_902520595.1. Taxonomy (GTDB): domain Archaea; phylum Thermoplasmatota; class Poseidoniia; order Poseidoniales; family Poseidoniaceae; genus MGIIa-L1. Next base: position 38,092 of record CABYOM010000008.1, read on the forward strand.
ATCGAATGATTCCAGAGGCATGACAATCGCTGTTTAAGTCGCCTGATATCGTTTGAATACAAATCTCAAGATTTGCATCTCCGGGTGTTAATGCTGCTAACCCAGACCATGCCCAAACTGTTCGATTTCCTTCGACCGAACGGTCAATTTTCAATCTCCCTGTTGAGGTTTCCATGATCGAATCTTCATCTTTGACAAACTTCTCGTCATATGCGAGCGGACCCCAGAGTTCCCATTTTGCGGTTTTGACATCATCAACACCCCATGGGAATAAGGGTTCAAATTCAATATGAGCACGGCGTTCAGAATCAACAAAAACACTCGCTTTGGGCTCATAGATTTGGCCTTCCATAATGATGCCGCCGCTGTTTTGCTCGAACGCACCCCACTGAACTTGGATCGAACTTCCAATACAGTTGTTTTGGGCAGAAACAGAGAGAGTGAAAACCTGACCAACGTCCATCGAGAGGAATGTTTCAATGCGTTCTCCAGAGAAATTCATGGCTGAGTTTGATGTAGCGGTGTCAACGACTTGTGTTACGACCGAATCATAAACTGGAACACCACCTGCATCCACCGAGTAGATCATGGTAAAACTCTTGTCAACACCCCATTGGCGTTCACAGAATTGCGGTCCACCTACACCGTCGATGTAAGCAGACATGAATACGGTCATATTGACAGTAGCATTGATTGGATTTTGCAACGGTTCGCTGCTGATGGTGAATATCGGTACAATTCCTGCACCGTAATTCACAGGATGACTTCCGACTGCATTGTCGGTTCGGCCACGTTGTAAGACCGCTTCTTCAACATTCAAACCTTCGACAAATAATCGTTCCATGGGTTTGATATCCCATTCGACAAAACCGGGTTCGTAAGTCTCATCTTCAATCGCCTCAACTGCTCCAGTTGCCATAACTCCAATGAGGAGTGCAAGGAGAACAAAGGCGAGGCTACGCTGGCGCATTGTCATCACCACATGGTTTTGGTTCATGAAGGCAGTGGCCCTTTGCGAACGATTCCTCGAAATCATGCAAAGAAGTTTGAAGATAAAATAATCCACATTACAAGCATTCCAAAGGTAATGGAAAGACCGTTAACGCCGCCCTTTGTCAAGTAGCCTCGATTTTCAAATACGGCTCCTAAGACACTGTCCATTTGGCATCCTAGCCAGCCAAGTAATGCTACAAGAGCCGTTTTCTGCACTCCTATCATGAAACTGTCACCGTCGGTGTTGGTGACAAGCCATGCACCCAATGTGAGCACAGAAATCATGAGCGAGCCAACAAAAGCAGCTTTCTGTCCAGATGGAGAGAATCCTCCATTTATCCCTGGTTCACACGGTTTCATGGTCGTAATCATGCGGACATTATCATCAAGGCAACCAATTTCACTTGCGAATGTATCCGATGAAGCAACCGCTACGGCGGCACCGAACATCCAAATTCCATTATACCAATCTTCGGTCACGAAGGCAAAAATGGCGACCAGTCCAGGAAGTCCACCGTTGGCAATGACGTTACCGTAGCTTCGATGTCCGTCATCTGATTCGGACATCCCTCTTGCTCTCTTTTCATCAAATCTCCATTTCGTCGCCTTGTGAGAAGCCAAGAGAAAACCCAGCAGTATCAAGAGCCAAGTCCAGTGACCCATCCCTCCGACGACAAAGCCAAGTGCAGTAGCTGCAAGAACGCCAGGGTTATCGAGCATTTTTGCCTTTCGAGAGATAACGACAAGGCCGATGAGAAGTGCCGTTGTCACGATCAAGTTACCCTGATTGAGACCGCCAGAAAGTACATCCATCGATATTCCTCCATCTCTTGCGGGGATTCTTCTCCTTGAAAGGTGCTTTGCCTGCGAAATACGCTATACGGCGTTTCTTTCGCCTTGTTCAGGAAAGGGCGGTTGGTAAGATTCTTCGAGTGATTTGCCAAAGTGCGAGTATCAAGATGAATACCCACCCAAAGACCATAACAGCTTGAAGGGCCCAAAACACGTCATTTGATAAAATGCCTAAAATCCAAGAAGACCCATTCCAAAAGGCATGGAAAAACATTGCTAATCCAACTGCATAAAATGGGTTTTTTGGAAGTGGTATTGCGTTGTCTTTCGAGGCGCATAACCACTTTGGAATGTGCATTTTTGGGTCGTATTCGGTCGATGATTGTTTGACGATTTGCCCAGATGAGTCCATAAGCATCCATGCTTGATCGGTCCGAGGCATAATGCTCTCTTGAGCTACAACATATCCCGGTTGCTGAAATTGTACCTTTCTATTGGAGAGGTAATGGCCTATGGCATATCCGGAAATCCCTGTCCAAAGTCCGTGAGCAGGAATTGAACCTATGCCCCGCAATATGCTGGTAAAGGCAAATGAAAATGCTGCAGCTTCTCCGGCAAAAAAAGCCGTCATAACATACATCGAATTTTCGAGCAGTGCAAATCCTAGACCAACGGTAAAACCGATTTGAAAACCTCGTCGTGGGCTGTCGATAAATCGAGCCAAGACAAGGACTGCGGCAGCTTTGCAAATTTCTTCACCGATTGGTGCTGAAAGGAAAAGAATCATGCCATAACCTAACCCCATCGGATCGACAGTCTCAAGCCCAATTGCGTTGAGAAGAATTGGTGATAAAAAAGAATTAATCAAAATAGCAGGCAGTGTTGAAACCATACCAGCAATCAGCATCCATTCGGCTAACCTTCGGGTTGTAGGTAAGCCGAAGTAAGCATTGAGGGTCGACCACCATGCAAAAACTGGAGTTGAAAATCCAATAACAAAGGCAGGTATGGCAATGAAGGCGAAAAGCAGACCTGTGTAGAGATTTAACCCATACATCATAGGTAACATGAACAGAGTGCTGACCAATACACCTCCGAAAAATAACAACCATAGATGCTTACCTGGAGGCATTTCTAATGGCGCAGTATCCCTTACTAAGTGATGTTCGATAACGATAGGCGAAGGTGATTGAATTGCGGTCCGTGGAGCAATCATGTTGAACGTTAGTCCAAAGGGGGATTCTCTGGCTCGGATAATGTGGGTAAGTTTGGGTCGTCGAAGAAATGCAAATCCAGCAACGCATGGAATTAAGCATGCAGAGCCAAAAATGGTTAGCCATGGATTGGAAGGTCCGATATCACCGTCAAAATCGCTATCCAATATTCCTGCAAAGATCGGCACGGATGAGACCTGAACGATAATCAAAACCAGAAATACAAAGCCGAGCATTGAGCGAACAACCTTCCAAGGTGAAGAGGGGTGTGCCAATACCAGACCTGGGGGTGCAGGGGTCAACGGAGTTGTCGGAAGGCCCTGCATGGTGTGAACAGCAAGACCGTTCCCTATCACATTTACCAAGAGGTCCCGCTCAGTTCGCCCATCACTCGTCACTGAGATAAACAGCAGTCGGCTCTAGCACTCATCATTGCGGGATTGGTCCTCTAACCTCTTACACATCAACCCACCGGAGACATTGAGAGAAAAACACGCCTTGATAACCTCGATATTTTCATTTCGTGACATGGGCCTCAGAGAGTATCTCTTCGCTCCTCGCAAAGATCATCGCGGATGGTCGACTCCGAGCGAGGCAGCACGCCTGTATTTTCTCCTGCTCTTAATTGTCGTTGGGTTGTGGTCATGGCCGAAAACCAACGGCAATGTGGCTTTATGGCTCGGTCTTGTTTTCTTTATTTCAACACCTTTGCTCACTGTAGGTTGGTGGCTCATTTCTCTGGTAAGTCAAAAGACAGAAACCCGAGTCTTGGTCGATTCATTGCATCGAATCGACCGTTCCAAAAAACAGTCGGTTCACTTGTCTTCAAGGAAGCCATAGCCCCAAGAATGCGGCGGTGCGAATGTTTCCTTTATTGAACGAGGAGATACCCAGCGCAACAAGTTGAGTGGTGAGCCTGCCTTGTCATTTGTACCGCTGCCACGTGCGCCACCGAACGGTTGTTGGCCAACGACAGCACCGGTTGGCTTGTCGTTGATGTAGAAGTTACCCGATGAATAGCGAAGAGCCTTCATTGCAGTTAGAATATCTTCGCGCTTGGTCGCAAAAATCGAACCAGTCAGTGCATATTCAGATGTTTCATCACACGTTTTGAGCACCGCATCATATCCATCGTCTGGGTAGACGTAAATCGAAAGAACTGGACCAAATATTTCCTCAGCCATCGATTCATAGTGAGGGTCAGAACAAATGATTGTGGTCGGTTCTACAAAGTATCCCGTTGAACCATCGTATCCGCCACCAGTCACTATCTCGCAGCCGGGGTCTGCCTTGGCTCGGTCGATGTAAGCAGTGATGTTGTCAAAGGACTTCTTATCAATTACAGCAGACATGAAATTGGTAAAATCTCGAGGATCGCCAATGGTGATTTTCCCAACTTCAGCACAATATTCATCTTTGATTCTGTTCCAAACACTTTGTGGGATATAGGCGCGACTTGCCGCACTGCATTTTTGTCCTTGGAATTCAAAGGAACCACGTAAGAGGGCGACAATCAAAGCAGCTTCATCACAATCGGGATGAGCGACAATGAAATCCTTTCCACCAGTCTCACCGACGACTCGTGGGTATGATCGGTATTTTTCGAGGTTATTGGCAACGTCGCGCCACATGTTTCTGAATACATTGGTAGAACCAGTAAAGTGAATGCCGGCGAGCATCGGATGGGAAAGAACAGTGTCTCCAACCATGCTTGCTTTACCAGGAATGAAGTTAATGACGCCTGCTGGAAGACCTGCATCCATCATCAAACGCATAAGTAAGTAGTTGGATACATACGAGTTGCGGCTTGGTTTCCAAACACCTGTGTTACCCATGATAGCCATGCTCGAAGGTAGGTTTGCAGCAATACTTGAGAAATTAAAGGGCGTAACAGAAAATACGAAACCTTCCAGCGGACGGACTTCACTTGAGTTCCACATGCTCGAAGGGGATACAGGCGGTTGCATGTCTTCGTAGATTTCACGAGCATAAACGGTGTTAAATCTCCAGAAGTCGATTAGTTCACATGCGGAGTCAATTTCTGCTTGATGGCACGTTTTTGATTGGTTGAGCATGGTGCTGGCGTTGATTTGAGCTCGGTATTCTCCACGGAGCAATTCACTTGCTTTCAAAAAAATAGCACACCGTGCTTCCCACGGCATTGTCGACCACATTTCATGTGCATCCAAAG
>CABYOM010000009.1 GCA_902520595.1 uncultured Candidatus Poseidoniales archaeon
TGCTTGGACGTGTGAGCAAACGCTACACTTTGCTTAGTTCGCCATTTGCAAGTGCTTGACAGAAGGGGCAATTCCCAAGTCTTTCGGGAAAAACATAGTTGGTTCTGGAATAGGTATTGGCGTAATCTCTTGACCAACCAAAGCAACCCGACTTGGACGTGAATCGGACAATACTTTTCGACCAGTAAGAGGAGCAATTTTGTTTGAAAAGTCCATGATATCTTCATGGCTTGGCATGTTCTCAACACCGAGGTTTTCACGGCTGTGTCCAACGAATACATATCCCTTATTTTCGATGTAGTCCGGATCTGCTCTTCGGTCGAGTGCTGCAAATTCTTTGATGTGTTGGTCAGACATGTTAATGCCCTGCATCAAGGTGTGGCGGCAGACGATTCTCGTGTCAAGAGAAGGTAGGAGGTCGAGCGTTTGGGAAAACTTATCCCAAGCGTTGGTGTTCCACTTCGGCTTACAGACTTCATCGAAGACTTTCTTGTTCGGAGCATCGACTGAAACATAGAGTTGCGTTGGTAGCGTATCCAGTTTTTCGATGACCTTTGGCAAAGTTCCGTTGGTAACAAGCATGGTCGTCATACCGTGTTTATGACACAAATCCATGTATTCAGAAAGGCGTGTATAGAGCGTAGGCTCACCATTGAGAGAAATAGCAACGTGTTTTGGATTTTGAGCATCTAACCATTTTTCACGAGGAACTTTTGGATTCCCTCCAAAACCAGAAAGAAGTCGACGTTGAGCTCGAACGGACTCATAGAGAAGTTCCTTCGGGTCCTGGTCAGTTAATTCCAATGTATCCATGTGAGGTTCTCGCCAACAATAGGTGCAAGCGAGGTTACACTGGTCGACAACTGGAGACATTTGCATGCAGTTGTGGCTCTTGACCCCGTAGAATTTACCCTTGTAGCACTGGCGGTCACGAAGCAGGGATTCTTTGGTCCAGTGGCAGGTTTTGACACCACCATGTTCACCCACAATGTGGTAACGTTGCTTCTGCAGTTTTGCTTTTAGTGCAAGGTCCATTCCAGCCATGTGGCTCACTCCCAGTCCTGATTCCACTGTTGTGACAAGCACGGTCGGGAAGGGGCTCGATGAACACCCGTCTCAAATCGGTGTTATCAATCCTCGCTCACTGATTGAGGATTGGCAAAAAGGCATTTGCAGCCTTTTCACAAGCATTTGCAACATCATCCAGGCGTTGTAAGACACGATACATGTGCATGGCAGCGAGTGGTGAATCATCACCATTGCTGAAGACATATCCGGCAGCATTTGCTTCAACAACATCTGCTTCGTGCTCCTTGAGGTTCACTTCACGAATGAGTTCAGCAAGTTTGTTTTGTGCAGCCTTGGTCTCTCCACTGATGGTAAATTCTCGAAGCGCTTCAACAGCATCTTCGTATTTAGCCACAGTTTCTGCAACAACATTTGCCATGTCTTTGAGATTCTTCTTCGCTTCCTTATCATCAAACAATGGGCGGAATGCGAGTTGCTCTGCGACATTCTGAGCGTAGTCTGCAATTCGGTCTTGGCGTGTAACCATGTAGAGGAAATCGTCGTAACTGACATGGATACCAAAGCGCCTGTCTTCACTTGCAAGTTTTCGAACTTCAGTCTTGACGTTGTCCGCTGCCAATTCAGCATCAATGGTAGCTTGTATTGCGTCAGAGGCATCTTCACCATCGCATGAGGTGTTGACTGCTTCAAGCATGTGTTCAACTGTCTTTTCAACTGCCTTTGCGTGTTCATGGAACAATTCGAAAGGAGTGGTGTCTCCAATGATTATCTGTTCGGGCGTATCACCTTCTCCGCCTGCATCAGAGAGCGCATCTTCAACGTAAATCTCGCCACTGCTCTTCCAGATAGCCAGTCCAACAGCAATGAATGATAACGGTAGCAAGACGATCATGTTGAGTGAATCTCCTCCAGAGGCGACAAACAACACAATTGCTCCAAAGGCAGCAGCAGGAACGCTGGCAACCCATGAGGCGGCAATCTTTCCGAAGACCCTGAAGTCGACTGCTTTCGCGCCACCGGCCAATCCTACACCGACAACGGCACCGACAAGGGTGTGTGTCGTTGAAACAGGGACTGCCAAAAATGGCATCGAGAAGATGAGAATAGTGGTAGCTGCGCCGAATTCAGCAGCAAACCCACGGGTTGGCGTGATGTCGGTAATTTTCTTACCAATCGTTTCCATAACCCTCCAACCCCAGGTCATGACACCAATAGCAATTCCAGCAGATCCCAAGAGAATAAGCCAAACTGGGATAGGTGCTTTTTCCATGAGTTGACCGCCATCACTGCTGAGGACTTGCCAAACAGCAGCCATAGGACCGATAGCGTTTGAGCGGTCGTTTGCACCGTGAGCAAAAGCAACGTAAGCAGCGGTAATAATCTGCAACCACACAAAGATTCGCTCTACACCGCGGAAGCCCCGCTTTTCTTCATTGATATCGATTCGACGAAGAACCAGATACAATCCGAAACTTGCGATTGCTCCAATCACGGCCGCGAGAATCAGTGAATTGAGTGGGAACCATGCATTCTCTGCAAATGGATTGAACACTCCGTTCTCTTTGACCGGTAACCAATCGTATTTGCTTTCAATCCAGCCTTCAGAATCAGCTTTTGAAAAGAATCCTTTCAGAGCCTTAAATTGAAGCGCAAGCCCAAGCACGAAGAAGGTCGGGAAAGCTAGAATCGGAGCAAGCCATTGTGACCTGTCAACTGGATTCTCAGAATCAAGAATTGTTTTCTTGATAATGTAGTAAGAAAAGAAAGCGATTAAGGCACCCATCAGTGGGCTTGCCACCCAAGACATGACGACTTTCTGAACCACTTCCCAGTCGATAAGTGAAGTATCATGCTTCACTTCAAGAATCAAACCAACACCAATGATTCCCCCGATAATAGAGTGTGTTGTTGATACAGGAAGGCCGTATCGTGTAGCAATAGTAAGCCATGTCGCTGCAGCCATCATAGCGGCAATGAAACCAAAGGCAATGTCTTGAGAGAATGCCGCATCAACCATTGGATCTGAGAAATCGACGGAAAGAATACCCTTTCGAACTGTATCCGTAACTGCATCTCCAGCGAAGAATGCACCGCTAAATTCGAAAATTGCAGCAATAATTACCGCTTGCCTAAGCGTAAGTGCCCGAGACCCGACAGAGGTCCCCATTGCGTTTGCAACATCATTTGCACCGATGTTCCATGCCATGTAAGCACAGACAATCAACGCTAATCCAATCAAGACCATGGTTATAGGTTCCATGGCTAAATCCAGTAAAAGTAGGTATATATTCGCGCTTATGTATATTCTATATAGGAGTATTTAGTCGTTGAATCGATAGCATGGGACTCGGCCCTGGTGAACACGAAGTTCGTAAATTGCAAAGTACTGGTGGCAGTACATTTACAGTAAGCCTTCCAAAACCGTGGGTGACTGAACAACGCTTGCTTGCGCGCGATTCCCTGCGCGTAGATTGGCGGCCAAGTGGGGCGCTACGCATCACGCCTCTCAACATGGCACAGAGATTGGAAAAGAGAGTTTCATTCAATGTCCAAAACCTCCCGGAAGAAAGTTTGCATGACCATTTGATGGGGGCATATATATCCGGTGCTGATTTGATAACAACCTATTTCCCCAAAAAAATGAAGAAAAGTACTTCAACCCAAATTCGTCGATTTTTGCGAAGTACGAGAGGTTTCGAAATCTATGAAGAATTAGAAGAATCCGTGGTATTAAAATGCCTCATGAATGCGGGAGATATGCCGCTACATGCAAGCCTCAACAGAATGTATCTCCAAGTCACCTCACTGCTCAGAGACATTGTAAGTGTGTTTGAAGGTGAAGACCGAGATTATCTCACCGATGCAGAAGAACGTGAGAGCGAGGTTGATGCATTGCTCTATCTCATTGAAAGACAAGTGAGGATTTTACTTGATTCGCACTTGGTTGCTACAAAATTAAATCTCTCACGAACGCAAGCGCTCGAATATACAAATCTAGCGAGATCGCTCGAGCGAATGATGGACCATGCGTACACGATGAGCCAACTGGTCTTGGACAATCCAAACATTACCGATTCACCCGCAGGCCGCGTATCGCTCGAGCAAATACCAGAATGGCAATCAGCGCTGAAAGAACTGATGATTAATATCCGGACTCGTGATTCAGCGCGTATAGAGCACGCACGTAAAAAACTCAAAGAAGCGCAACAAATCATGCAAAGTCACGAACAAGATTTACTCGCAAATCGCCGTCAAAGCGAATGGATGGCGTTTGATTTGAGCTTATCTGAATCAGTCCGCAGGCTCTGCGCATATTCTCGAGATTTTGGAGAAATTTTGTTGAACATGAAGGTTTTTACGGAAATTCAGAACAGTCAATCATAAGTGTTTATATTTACACTTAATTTATTTATTACACCTATGTGTTGGCAAACTTACCTCGCTTTGATATAGGACCGGTGACAAATATACACTGTAACAAAAAAGTTGCAGGCGAAAACAGCATGGATAAAAATTTAGAGGCATACGTAGACATGATAATGAATGAACAAGAACACCGAAGTGGAATCTTTTCCAACTTCTTCGATGTTGTAGTTGGAGCGATCTCCGACTACCGCTGCGGAGCTGATTCCCGCGGCGCTCACAACACACGACGAGGTGTTCTTTGATGGATGCATACCTTTCAGATTACGTCGACCAGGTTCTTGATTCGCAAGAATACCAAAACGGTATCTTTTCTCGTTCTTCTTTTTCGAAGTTCGTAACTTCTTTTTTCCGACGACAAAAGTGAGTTTGTTTACCAGAAATTGAATTCTTTTCCGGCTCTTTTCAAGTCGCCCATTACGGTAAATTCTGCGGGCATGTTGAACACCAATTCATATATCAAAACTTTTTGATGATGAGTATTGGTGAATCGAATGCTTGAAGTTAACGGCTTAACAAAAACTTTCGGCTCAGGTTCAAACAAATTGCAAGTCCTCAAAGGAGTTGATATGAGCATAAAGACCGGTGAAATGGTCGCCCTCATGGGACCATCTGGTTCAGGAAAATCAACACTTCTCAATATTATCGGAGGCCTTCTTGCCGGAGATGGTGGAGAGATTATTCTCGGAGAGAAAACCTACGGTCTAAAGAATCCATCGAGCGTTGTTGATGTTCGCCGTGAATCGATTGGCTGGATTTTTCAAGATTTTCACCTCCTTGAGAATCTAACTGCGGTCGATAATGTCGCCATGGCTCTTGAACTGTCGGGTATGCCTTCAAAGCAAGCTGAAGTGGCTGCACGAGTTGCTCTAAGTAAAGTCGGGCTTGAAGACCGAATGGATCACATCCCCGACCAACTTTCAGGTGGCCAACAACAACGTGTCGCTATCGCTCGAGCAATCGCGGGAAACCGTCCTTTCCTTCTTGCAGATGAACCAACGGGCAATCTTGACATTGCGAGTGGAAAAGAAGTCCTCCAACTGTTCAAAGATTTATGCCACGATGAAGAGAATCCAATTTCTATTCTCATGGTTACACACGACCCAGATTTAGCATCAAACGCTGACCGAATGCTGTTACTCAACGATGGGAAGACCGAAGCATCAGACATCCGCTCTGCATGGGGCTTGGATGATGAAGACGGAGGTGAAGAAGAATGACCAAAGGTGATGACTCGCTTCAATTGGAACCCTCTGATTTTTCTCCGTCACAGAGCCTTCCCGTTCGAATGATGCACAAAGTGATGGAAACACCATCGCAACTTCGACTCGCTGGATTAAGCGCTTGGAGAGGCAAAGAGCGCGGATTGGCGGTGATAACCGGGGTCTTCTTGGCATCGTTAGTCATTACAACCGTTCTTGCATACGGAGTGGGACTTTCGCAACTCTTCTTTGAGGAATCACTCAAGAACGAACCGTTTGATGCTAAAATTGAATTTGCCCGAACACCGGTCGAAAACACAACTGGTTGGTCAAATAACACCACAACAATGCTCAATGTGTGCGATGAACTGATGACGGATTTCAATGAATTCAGCGACTGTACCCTCGTCCTTGGGCGTCAAGGAATCCACAGTGGTGGACTGTTCAATGAAGAATTTGTCGTGGCGCAACCGCTTGAAATGGTGGCCATTACAGACGATGCAAACCCCTACTGGGGCAACGTGACATTTGACTATCCCGAACTGGCCGATGCAGGTCCGCCAATATCCACAATGCGTTCGGTCCGATTCCTGGGGCCTGAGGCTTTTGACGGAGAATTTGCTGAGCGTTTAGGGCAGAATATTATCGCTGGATTGGGCGAATGGCCAACGCCAGAAAACATGAGTCGCCAACGCGGTGTAATTCTACCTTCCACGATTGCTTCACAAGCAAAAGCCAACGTTGGAGATGAGCTTGACTCCTTAGCATTCCATTACGTCGTTGATGAATCTACAATCTTTGAGGGAACGGTAACCAACGATAATTGCGATGGAAAAGTGACTCCGGAAGAAAACGGCTATGTCTATTGTCGAATGGAAATGGTGGCGATAAATTTGACGGTTGTTGGCATCTACGATCCGTGGGATTTCGGAAACCCTACCCTTGCAGCCAACCCGATTTTTGCAACCTGGGAGGTCCTTGAAGAATCTCAGCGTGCCGCACTTATGGACAACGACCACATGTATCTGGGAGTTACCATCGACAAGGGACAGTTGCCGACAACATCAACTGCTGATGCAGCTGAATGGCTGGAAGACCTTGGAACACGAGTACAGGACGGTAATTACACCGATGAAGGCGTTGAGTTATACTACACCGATATCATCAGTGGAACCATCACTTTCCTCAATATCTTCCTTGGCCTGATTCAAATCTTCGACTACATCATCATGATACCCATCGTCATTCTTTCGATTGCTGTTTTAATTTACGGATTGGTGCTTTCTCTTGAACAGAGAAGGAGGGAAGTCAGTATACATCGAGTCATCGGTGCAGATTCTTCCAGCCTGCAAGGTATGGTTCTGTTAGAATTGTTTGTGATGTCATCGGTTGCATGGCTTGCAGGCTACTTACTCGCCTTATTTGCCGTTCCAATTGTTCTATCTGCTGTTGGATTTATGGAGTTCAGGACCGGAGACTTCGATGTCAATCCAACCCTGGGGGTCGGCTCTACAATCTTCACCGCCGTGACTACACTTGGCCTTGCCCTTCTCTTTGGACGAAGTCGTGCACGTGATTTCATCAACCTCGAAATCGAAGAAGGCGTCCGTAGAACGACGAACAAGGCAGAACCAAAACGCTGGCTTCACTGGCTTGCTTTCTTGTTCGGAATGCTTGCTGTAGGCGATACATGGCTTGAGATGAACGGTAGTGAAGACGGAATCGTCTCAAACTTCTTCCTCGAAGGATTGCTTGGAATTATTGGGCCATTTGCACTTTGGATTGGTGGTGCATTGCTGCTCGGAAGAATTGGGGCAAAGGGGCCTCAAATTATGCAACTCATCTTTGGACGAACGCCGTTGTTGAATGACGTCAAACGTGGTTTGAAAGGTTCTGGATCTGCAGAATCAGTCAATCGACTGGCAGTGATTATGCTGCTAACGCTCTCGATAGTTACACTTGCTGCAGTGCAAGGATATACTGGTACTCTGGTCGATGAGAAGACCGTCGATGCAACTGTAGGTTCCGATCTGCAAATTACTCTTGAACAAGGTTATACAGAATCTCAGTTACTGGATTTGGTCTCAAACTTCACCGATTCTGGCGTATCTGCAATTGCCACAACGGTACCGAGTTTAATTATCGCAGACTCAACCGGAGGCGATAAATTGCAAACATGGGTCTTGCTTGATGACAACGAAGACGTGCTTCGCTGGAGCGACCAATCGATACCAGGAGACGATGTCGACGCTGCTATGACTGCATACAGTAACGGTGGTTTCACTGCAGGTGAAGACGCTGCATACTCATTGGATATCGCTGGTTCAGGTCGAGGTTCGGAAAACAGACTGGACGATGTTCTGCTCAAACCAACGGACGCAAAGAGCGAAAACATCTCCTTCACTTGGGAAGAACTTACGTTTAACTTTTCGAGCGGAGGCACTGAACAACCTGACCCGAATGCTTTGTTCATCGCCTATTCCTCTCTTATGGAAGGAGACTGGTCGGGATTGAACCTTTCAGGTCAAGACTTGAGTGGTCGTGACTTCGGTCCTGTGGACCTCACTGGAACCGACCTCTCGAACGCCAACCTTGCCGGAGCTAATCTTGCTCAAGCATTGTTGTTTGATACCAACTTGGAAGGGGCCGACCTATCAGGCGCAAATCTTCAAGATGCTATTTTTGTCAACTTTATGGGCGGCACACTTGATGGTGCAAACCTGATTGGAGCAGACCTTACCGGTGCATTTGGATTCGCTGATTTGTCAACAACCAATCTCGGTAATGCTACATGTCCTGACGGAACTTCGGCTGAAGACACAAATTGTTCATCCGGCTTTTCGGAGACACCACCTGAACTTGCTGCTCCGCTGTTCATGTCCGAGACAAGCGTACAGTTCGTGATTACCGCATATCAAAGCAACATGTACTACATGGGCGTACACGAATACATCCCTGGAGTAAGTCCTGCAACGATGAGTTCATCGCTCATCATCGGAGAATCCTCGTGGGAGTCCTTTGTTGGTAGTGACGCTGTAGCGAACCATACATCGACCATTTGGATTGTTGACATAGATGGAGTAAGCGGAGATAATCTTGAAGCACTCGCTTCCACCATATCTGCTGATTTCAGAGTCTCAAGTGTTTTGGATTGGTCGAGTTCACACAAGTTAGTCGAGCGAAACGGTGGGCTCATTTTCGGAACACCGGGATTACTCTCGCTTCAATTTGTAGTCGCAAGCGTGGCTGCGGTTGCATCGAGTTTCGTTTTCCTCTCCTTGGTCCTGAGTCAACGACAAAAAGAACTGGCTGTGCTCCAAGCAATTGGCGCCTCACCGAACCAAATCATTCGTTTGGTATTGTTCGAAATTCTTTCCATTGTCATGGTTTCAATGGCACTTGGAATCGGTCTTGGAGTCGGTGTGGCCCTTTCATTCAACGGATTCTTTGATGTCTTCGGATTCATCTTCCAGATATTTGGTGGTTCATCAACGACGATAACCAGAACGCTGATCTATCCATGGACGCAACTTCTGTTTGTTTCATTATCGGTCTTTACTGCAGTTGTCATCGCTTTGCTCGTCACCACACGGCGCGCACTGAAGTCGGATTTAGCCAGTGTGTTGAAGGGGGAGTGAAGGATGAAAGAAAGTATTTTGAAAACCGATGGACTCTATCACGTCTATGAATCAAAGGCAGAGGACGGAAACGTCGTCGCATTAAGGGGACTTCACCTCGACATGAAAGAAGGTGAAGCAATTGCCGTTGTAGGGCCTTCTGGTTCAGGAAAATCAACCCTGATGAAGTGCCTCGGTGGGCTCATGAAAGCCAGTGCAGGCTCAGTTTCGTTATCTGGAAAAAACATGACTCGTCTCACTGGTCAAGAATTGGTTGAACTGCGTCAAAAGACGGTATCGTTCATTTTCCAAGAAGGAAATCTCCTGCCGAATCTGAACGCTCGAGACAATGTGGCACAACCACTACGTCACCAGGGCGTCTCTTCGCGAAAAGCTCTGCGATTAGCAGATGCTATGCTCGACCGACTCGGAATGGTTCACCGAGCACATGCTTTGCCGATGATGCTCAGTGGTGGAGAACAGCAACGAGTTGCGATTGCTCGGGCTCTGATTACCAATCCTCGCCTCATATTGGCTGATGAACCAACAGGGGCTCTTGACCCTGTTACCAGCCGTGAAGTTTTGGCACTGTTCAAGGACTTGCACAAGAACGATGGCGTATCCTTCTTGATTGTCACGCACTCCAAAGAAGTGGCTGCATTTGCAAACCGTTCTCTTGAACTGAGAGACGGACGTTTTGTAGCAGAGCATGGAGAGAACGTCGATGTTGAAAACCTCGGCCAAGACCGTGAACTCATCATTGACGATACTGGCACAGTCACTCTTCCGCCAGACTTGTTGGTTCGAATCGGAGGCGCAGGCCGCTACACTGTTGGTAACGCTGACAGCGGCTATCTTTCACTTCAAGGAGAGGCTGTGGAATCCATGGGCAAGATGGTGCTTGCCGAAATTTGCCCAGCATGCAAACACGATTACCAAGGCAGTGATGACCAAGAATGCCCTGCATGTGGTTCAAGTAGACCGATGGTCGAGGTCAAACAATGAAATCTCTGGTTAAAACCGTCGGCTACCTTGAAGGTAGTTCGTTCCTTATTTTGATGGGGATTGCCATGCCGATGAAGTACATCGGAGACGACCCCACTATGGTGAGTATCATGGGCTCAATTCACGGATTTTTGTTTCTTCTTTACGTTGGGATTTTGTTTTTCGGAGTTGGCAAACATTGGAACTTTACGGCTTTGGTTCACGGCTTTATTGCAGCTATACTCCCGGCAGGCCCGTTTGTATTTGAGCGAATGATGAGTTCGCAACGCTACCAGCTGGAAGATGTCAAACAACTTTGACGCCTTCAGGCCACAGAACCAAAATCAAAGTTTTTCCGCGTGTCTTTGGCGTGTGTGTTGTCTCTCGGTTCATCCAAACCAAAGATCCGGTAGGATAGGTTCCATCTTCATCCCAAACTTCACCTTCAAGCACGATGTATGCCTCTCCTCCTGGGTGGCTGTGGGGTAAGAACGCATCAACAGTCACGTCCGTGTTCGCTTCATACAGAACCAGAGAACACACTTCTTCCCGATAGAGACGTCCAAGGCGAACGCCAGTACCGAAATCTTTCCAGCGAATGTTCTCTTCAAGCCATTCTTTATCGATGTTGAATCCGAGCCAATCCGCCATGTTATGGGTGAAGGTCATGCACAGCCTAAGCGGTTTCAACACATGAGCGCTTCGGAATCACTTCATAGTCTAAAAAACAGGGATGATTTGAATATGAGTATGCTCATCAAGGTTCATGGCGACTCCACTCCAATTTCCGGAGATACCACCTGCAGGACCTTGGGAAGGTTATGTACTGGTCGTGATTTGGCTACCGATGCTTCTTCGCCTACTTTTTCTTGTCATACCGTTCCGGAAAGCCATCGCCCAATTAGCCCCGCACTCAGGTTGGGCTTGGAAACAATTGCGAGAATTACCAGTCAAAGGTTTTGGAATTCTCGCACTGAATGAAATATTAGCGTTCAGTATTCCTCCACTTCTAGTATTTCTTGTTCGAATGACAAGCGACCCGCTGGGATGGCAAAGTTGGGGTGAAGTATCAAACACCGGATATGCCTTCTTGATGTTGTTTTTGATCGTCTGGATTTTCTTTGATTTACTGCGTATTAGTCGGGTTAGAAGGATGATGAAGGCCGTTGAAAAAAGGGATATTTCAAAACTACGTAAAGTCGCTGACGCTGGCATTGGTATCCGAAAATGGCTCAACAAATTTTCTGGGAAAGAAAAGAAAACCGAAGAAGAAAATGAACAAACCGTTGCCGAATCTGGAAAGAATATCGCTAAAAATTCACTCGCATTATGGGGGACTCGAATTCTAGCAACGCGAAGACTTACGCCTCAGGGGCTTCTTTCGGGTATCGCCTTTGGTGCAGCCATAGAAGTAGCTAAAGTTGGTGCAGGAAAGTTAACAGATTCAGTTGATAAGAGAATGCAAACGGAATTTGACAAAATTGCAGAAGTCAATACATTGACGCTTCTCAAACTCCTCATGCGAGACCTTGCAATGGGTATTCTCCCATTGATTCTCTTAGCATACTTACCTGTTCTTCTTGGATGATTTCTCCGCCATGTCTATGGAGAAGCGACGCTGCCATCGATACTGAGGGACCACCATGTCGTTGCTTATTCTCATGCGCCACGGACAATCGGTATGGAATGCTGCTAACCTGTTTACCGGCTGGGTCAACGTTCCTCTGACACCGAAAGGAATTGATGAAGCAATTGAAGGAGGGCGGAAAATTGCCCACCTTGGAATTGATGAAGTCCACACTTCGACTTTGATTCGAGCCCAGATGACGGCAATGCTTGCGCTAAGTGAACACACGGGTGGGAAAACTCCGGTTGTTCAAACACCGCAAATGGTTGACCTCACAGATGAATCGGGTGAGACCTCGACGGTCGATTGGTCAAAAGCCAACGGTCCATCAGAACATATTCTTCCCGTATTCATGGCTTCACAACTCAATGAGCGCATGTATGGCGACCTACAAGGCTTGAATAAGCAAGAAACTCGAGAAAAATACGGAGATGAGCAAGTGAAAATTTGGCGTCGCTCTTATGATGTTCCACCCCCGAATGGGGAAAGTTTGGAATTGACTGCGAAGCGAACATTACCCTATTTTTCTTCAGCGATTCTCCCGCAACTGGATGCTGGAAAGAACATTTTTGTGGCTGCACATGGTAATTCCCTGCGCAGCGTCATCATGGATATTGAAGGCCTTTCTCGAGAAGAAGTTCTTGGTTTGGAAGTCCCTACTGGAACCCCAATTGTGTACGAGCGCATCGAAGGTAACTGGAAGCGCATCGACAATTTTTGAGGATTTAGGATGCAGCTCTCTTCACGCCAAATCAAAGGATTCACCCTCGTTCTGCTTTTGAGTTCACCCTGGTTATTGTGTCAAGCATGGATTGCAACCAGCGCTCAGGATGAAGTATGGGATACAATGCCAGTTTGTCCAGAAGCCAGCAGTAATTGTGCCCACATTGGCGGTAATGCAGACTATCGAATGGATGGGGAATTTACGCTCACATTGAATCAATCTGCTGAACAGGTGTGGAGTGCTTTACAACAATACATCGATGATTCTGGTGCAGATGTGTTGCTGGAAGAAAAACAAGATTCTGGTGAGTCATACACACATTTTGTTGAACGGACTATCTTTTGGCGATTCCCAGATGACGTCGCAGTTCACATAACTGTAATTGATGAAACCACATGCAGCCTTGAACTCCATTCACAATCACGTATCGGTGGAATCGATATGGGCATCAACCCTGCCCGACTTGAGGGGCTCTACGACGCTCTTACTGAGTAGTCTCTGTTCGAAGATTGTCCCAGCCAAACGGCAATCCTTCCTCATCGACCAGGATGACATTAATCCCAAGGCCATTTTTCCGGAAGGCTATCAATTGAATTTCATGTATTTTATGACCGCTTGGCGCAACACCCAACACCGGTAAATTCTGGCGAGCAAAAAATGACCTTCTGCGACGTTTCGTGGGAGTAGGTTGTGCTTCAGCACCTACTCTTCGTCGTACTCCTTCGACATCATCATACCACGGTAGAGGTCCTTCAGGGGAGAAGCGAAGACCAAGAATCATATCTACGCCATGGGTCTCTTGCGCAGCATCAGCATCGGCATGACTCGGAATGGCTGGTGCATTTGGATGCGTATGCAACCAGTGGGTAAACCGCCCAGCCCTGGAACCTCGAGATGTTGAAAACATATCATCCGTCCAGTCTTCAGGTAAGTGGTGAACAGAGTATGAATCTCCACGGTTCACGATGTGTGCTTCACCAATGATGAAACCTTGCCCTTGGAATAAACCATCGGTATGCTCACTGCTTTGGAACAGCGCTTGAACCTCAGGAACATGGGGGGTTTGTGCATCAATATCCAGCCCTACAAGAATTTCATCGGGCAGAGCTTGCAAAGCCCACCACACTAATTCTTCAAACAAATGACCCGGCAAATGGATTTGAGCAGTATAGGACTCACGACTTTGAAAAGAGTCTTGATTGTATGAAGTCATCAGTTCCTCTAACCAAGGTTCCACCATCGCAATCGGTTCTGCGAGCCGCTCATGGTGAATGAAGGCAGCGGAACATGATGGGAGAAAACCTTTGAAGAGGGTCAATACATCTCAGTCCATGGCGAAGAAGAAGGGAGGTTTCGGCCGATTCATCGGTGCACTTACCGGAACGCCATATGAACGTCTTTTGAAACAAGTTGACAAACTCGTTTCAGAACACGAAGACGATGACAGAAAACTCGCTCGAACATTGAACAAACTCGTTTCAATCGTGAGTGAAAACTACGAAGAAGAGAACATCGATGAGGAAGAGCACGACTTGATCATTGAAGCGATTGAAGAAGCGGACCCTGAACGCCGCAGTTTTGGAAAATTATCTGAAGACGAGGATGCATTTTACTCAGGTGCAGTCCCTGATGCTCCAGAATTAAAACTTGGAAAGCGGAAGAATCTTGATGAGCTTATGCAATCCAAAGGAGATGAATTTGTTGGAAGTTACGGTCGTGATGAATTTGAAGAATTCAAATCTCGAATGACGGATGACTTTTTTGCAGAATCGGATGATGCTATTCGCAAAGGCGATCATGAAGCGCCATTAGTTCGAGAAAACCGAGTTTTCGGTGATGAAAACGAGGAACTTGAACGGCTCAAACAACAGATTTCACAAGAAACTGGACTCGTAGACCCAAACGCTGAGGAAGAGGAAGAAGAAGTCGAAGGATATTCGATTGACGAAGACGGCGTAGAGTGGTTTGAAGACGAAGATGGATATTGGTGGTATCGTGAAGAAGGCCAAGACGATTGGCAGCCCTACGATGATTAATCGAGTTCTCTGCCTTAAGAAAAGTCTCGCAAATCAGGTAAGTCGCCTGCTCGTCTACGACGTGACTGTACTCGGTTTCCTCGTCCAACATGTTGCATCTGTGGCATGTCTGGGTTTCCAAGAGACTCGGCCAGTGCTTTCTTCTTGCGGATGTCGGTGTATTGCCAAACAAAACTCAGCAAAAACAAAACAGAAATCATCAGGATCGTGGATGTATTTGAAGGAGAGAGAAGGGTCAGTGGTTGACCTGATAACAGAAGAATGGAACCCATCAATCCAAGGGAACCAAGCAGAGAAGATACGAAAACAGGGAGAATGTTACGTACATAACGAACGGCGAAAAAGGCAATGATGGCTAACAATCCAGTTATCAACTGCGTATCGACGACTTCAACTCCGTTTTCATTCAAATAGACAAAGAAGCCACTAAAACTGATATAAATAAAGAAGCCAGCCATCAGTCGAATACTCATTTGAACGGTAGCAGCCATAATTGAGGCGCAGATGACAATGAGTACTCCCATCAGATAAATTGTCTGATCTTGATGTACAGGAATGTCATTGGCAATCAGTTGTTCATAGACGACACCTGTCAATGTGTAGCCAATTCCTGCTCCAGTCATGGCAGCGGCGAATTGCAGCCTTTCATGGCCTTTGAAAATTAAGAAAAGAGAAATGGCAAGCATTACTGGACCAAGAATTGGGCCAATACTCTCGATTTCCTGGAACAACGTCGAACCAAAATCGTCGACTCCTCCCGTTGCCATGAACATCCGTTCAAGCGGTGAGTCTTTAGCATTCTCTCCTTATAGGAGTGAAAATTCAATTGTTTACTTAAGCAGGAATCGGTTGCTGTTCCCACCAAGCAGGGGCTAAGAACCACCGGTCATCATCAAGCGGCCGGTCAATCATTGGCAAGCCGATAATGCCGCCGTTCACCACCAACCCGCCTGCAGCATTTGAGGCACAAGGACCGGGAAGGTAGTCCTCCCCAGATTCAGTCAACTCGATTCGTAATGCATGGCCAGCAGGAAGAACAACATCAAGCGGGTTGAACTCCATCAGCATGGTATAACTGCTCGCTGGAGTAGTGACTTTAGCATCGTATCCTCCATCACGGTAGCGGATATCCATGGTCGCATGTCCAAGTCTCAAATTTGCGGTGTCGTCATACATAGTCGCGAAAATCTGTCCACCGTTGCACAATTGAGTGGTGACATCCAGATGCAGCGTCGGAAGACCTGAAATGTGCGTCTCACTGTCAAACACCGGACTGACCATCGAAACCGATGAGCCAAAACCATTCACAGTCCCACTTGCTCCCGTCCAATTACTTGACAGGTCTTGAAGCAACAATTCTACATCGTTTGGAGGCCATGTTTCCTCAACATGCCAGCGTCCATCATGGGTTTGAATCTGAACCATCGGTTCCGGCTCTTCCCCGATATCTTTCAGATAATAGTTGAACCAACCAAAGAGTTCGACGGCCCAATCCATACGGCTCATGTTCGGATAAGCCTCCTTCCCGTATCCTGATGAGAGTTCATTGTGCCGATCCGGCTGGTCAGGATAGTTGTGAGCCCATTGGCCTGCTATTGCTCGGGCATTGATTCCTGCGTCACGAAGTAACTGATAGGTAGGGAAAGCGTGGTATGGGTCAACATTCCAGTCTTGTAGCCCCCAAACGAGGTAAACACTGCCGCGATAGTTCTCAAGCACGTCTGGTAAATGACGACGCTCGTCCCAATAATCAGACCAATCCGCGCCTCCAACCTCTGCCCAGCCCCATGTGCTCCATGGATTGAGGGGTCCAATCAAATCATCACTGCATACTCGCATATCATCGGTTGTTAAATCGGTAGTTGCTGCTTGGTATGCTGCATCATATCCCATAGCTCGAGCCTCTGATGAACCGTTGCGATAGAACATTTCTTGAACGCCGATAGAGCCAGAAATTGGAACGATGGTTTTGAGATGAGGTGATGGGTTTTGAGCCGCCTCCCAATTCGTTGTGCCCGCATAGGATTTACCCATCAATCCGACATTTCCGTTCGACCAATTCTGTTGTCCCAGCCAATCAGTTGCTGCTTGAATGCCGACTTGTTCGCCAAGTCCTTTGACATCTTGACAATGCGTTGATTGTCCAGTGCCGAAGGTAGATGCTTGTGCAAATGCATAACCATGCGGCAAAAAGGTGTCATAAACCCATTTTCCAACGCCGCCATCAGGTACAGTATTTGGATTGGAGTCATCACCAACTCCTGGCATTCCCTCTCCACCAAAATCATAGTAGGGATGAATGGTCATGATGACCGGTATTTTGGTTTCTTCAGGAACATTGGGCAGCCATAGAGCAATGTGCATTAAAGCAGGCCCAGGGAATCCAGCATCTTGTTCACTTGCTGGTAATTCAACTTCGATGAAATGTTCGGTGTATGGAAGGGCTTCATAGGTTCCATTGACGGGTAATTGCGCTCGCAAGGTATCCATCGGCAACTCCATGGTATGGCGTTGTTGGAGTGGGGTATTCCACCAGTCTCCACTGAACTCATCTTCTGCAACGCTGTTCATCAAAGAATCGCCAAAAGTCATCGCCAAGAGTAAGAACGCTATAGCCACTGCAACCGTGGACAGCGCTGAAGAATTCAATTGACGTCGAGCTTCACCTTCAGCCACTGAATTGTCCGATAATCGAGCAGGTTCAGATACAATGACGGCATCAAGAACTGCCTCGACATCTTGGTCAGAGCCCTCAGCCATAGTGCTCCCAACACCTCGACCGTCATGAGCATGACGCTTGAGCGTTCAAGATTCTGCAGCCGCAGCTTCCCGTGCTTTTCGAGCATGAGTGAAGGATCGAATGCAAGCAAAAGTGTAAACTCCTCCAATCACAACCATCAGTAATTGAGCATATGTTGAGGCAGTAAGATCGTTGGAGATAAGTCCTCTAATCCCCATAAGGCCGCCGAGGAATGTCAGAAGACCAAAAACCACAGCGATGTGCATCCAAAAATGAGCGCGCTCAGGTTGACGTGTTGCCATAATACTCATTGCAATCAATGGAATTCCGAAGAAGCTGGGGATGAGTGAAGTCCAACTGGTCATACCCGTACCAAGATAAAAACCGAGACCCTCTACCACTAATGTTCCACCAACAAGGAGTGTCAATCGAGGTATTGATTGTCCGAGAAAAGTAAAATCGCTCATAAACAGCGGTGGGCTAAACCGACATTTGAGAATGTCGGTATCATCAACGACCATGCGAGCGATTCATGGGGGAGTACCCTCTCGGCGTAGTATGAAAGGGCGCTTAGCATTGCTTCTCGTCCTCAACTTACTTCTGATGAGTTGTGGAACTGTCGGCTCTGCTGTGGCCGATGACCAAGCCCCATGGCGCTCTGTTGGCATCGACCCGAGTTTGTGGACTGATGGTCCTGTTGAAGAGGATACTCCAATGAAGGAAACATACCAGGGAAATGCCGTATTTGAGATTGAAGTTTCGTATGTCCCCGGTCATGGAATTGATAGAGAATTTGGCACCATTACGCTCGAATTGTTTGAACAATGGGCGCCAATTACGACTGCGAACATGATTAAGAATGTCGAGGCGGGAATTTACGATGGTATCTTTTTCCACCGCGTCATTGATGATTTTGTCACGCAGGCTGGGGATCCAACCTGTAAAAGAGTCGGCCTCTATCCTCTAACAAGCCCACAGTGTGGCAGTGGCGGGACTGGCACAACCATTCCTCTCGAACATGATGAGAATCTCTCACACGTTGATGGCGCAATAGGAATGGCTCGAGGTCAAGAACAAGATTCTGCTGATTCTCAATGGTACATTGCCGAAACTGAAGCACATGGGCTTGACCCCGAAAATCGCGAGGATGGAGGTTATGCAACCTTCGGAATCGTACGGAACGGAATGACGCATGTTCGAGGAATAGCAACCACTCCATCATCAGATGACCCTACAGGGTCTGAAGACATTGATAACCCATTCTCGTCCGCTGGCCGGCCAATGTATGAGGTAACTGTGCTCTCTGTATCGATGGTTGGTGTGTCAGACCCTGACGGAACCCTCCGCTTTGTTCAACAAGATTCTGATGAAGAGACCGGGTTTTTCGCATGGCTTGAAGATGCGTCAGCAGTTCTGTTTACGGGTTCATTTATGATCGGAGCTGGCGTCTTAATCGGCCTGTTATTCTTTGCCCGAATCGATGCACCTCTTTCACTTGACGAACAAGCCTCACAAATTTCACTTGATGCCGTTTTATTAGATGACTCGGTATAGTTCATACCACGAGCGTGGCGTCAACTTCTCGACATTTAACATCCAAAACTACATGCCATACGTGAGGTGAAAACCATTTGACTCGCTCAAGATGAGTTGCTGTCAAGGTCCATTCACGGCTGATTTCAAGAGCATACTTTTCAAGCGTTTGAAGCGTTGATTCTTGCCATTGTTCAATGTCATCTTTGTGGACATTCATGTGAATATGCAACCACCCGCCACTTGGCTTAAGGCAGCGAACCGCATGATTCCAAACCGCTTCAGACGATGGCAACAGGCCCATATGGCATCGGTCCGCTTGATTGTAGAGTTGCGGTAAAGAGAGCTGATTATCTCCTTCATGAATGGTAATATTTTGCTGAATATTATTTGCCTTGCAAGCCCACATGAGGCCAGCGATCGAATCTGGATTTATCTCACAAGCATGGACGTGTTTGGCTTTGCTGCGTATTGCCATCTGAAGCGTGTAATAGCCTACACCCGCATAGGCATCAACAACAACTTCACCCTGCATGTCAATGTGGCCTATTCTGCGCCTTTCGGTCACATTTCCAGATGAAAACATCACCTTTGTCGTGTCGAATCCAAAGTGGATTCCGTGATCCAAGAACTCAACCCATCCGCTTTGACCAAGGAGCAACTCCGTTCGTGATGTACGAAGCTTGTCCTTTGCAATTTGATGTTGGCGACCAAGGCGTTCTCCACCAAGAGATTGTGCAACCTCTTGCCAGAATTGGAGTGTTTCAAATTGGGAAAGACGCTCAAAAAATTCACCCCAAGCATCTGATTCAAATGCGGTTTCAGGAAGAAGAACCAAATCGCCTAGCAACTCCCATTTTTTAGGAAGGTTGGAAAGAAGTGATCGAACTTTCAGATCTTGATAAGAGGAAAGCCATTCTTCAACCGTACGTGATAACCGAGCGTGTGGATTCACAGAATCCTCGGACTTCTCAAGTTCGATACAATCAATCGTAATTTCGAAATCAAAGGAAGATCGGACTTCATTCAATACATGAGATTCCGCTCGAGAGGAATTGAAAGGAACCGCAAGCAAATCACCAACAAGCTGCGGTTTTAAACTGGTTTCAAGCCACCCGTACTGTTGTAAAAAACGGTAGATATCTTGCCCATATTCTCGTAAACAAACCAAAACATTTGCCTTGACAGATTGCCCATTGGAATCGGCCATGAACTCGGCGAGGAGAGCAACGACTTTGAACATGGCGTGCTAACCTCTGCCTATGTCGGGGAGTCGCGAGCAGCAGACGGTACTGGGCAATTTCGTCTCCATACTGATGATTTTACTGATGACGATGCACCTCTACGCTCCTTTTGCTTCTGCTGCAAATATGGCATCGTGCGACATTCCACTCTCATCCCCCGGCTCATGCGATGAATACGACGGAAATGACGACATGACGCCATTCCAGCAAGATTGGATTGAAGGTACCTATGACTTCACATTACAATCAACTTCAACGATTCGTCTTGAATTGGTTTGGGCATTGCGAGAATTTAACAAAGAGGCGCTTGGACTCAGTGCCATACCTCTGATTAATGCTGCACTGGCTGCTGACGGACTTGATGAAAACGACGGAGCACCAGCCGATCTTATTCGAGACCAATTTACACAAGAAATTGCTCCAGGTGTTACCGTTGAAGATAAATTGATTATTGAAATAAACAAGGCGATCAAAGATTCTGTAGAGTCAGGATTTGGCAATGCAACAAC
Organism: uncultured Candidatus Poseidoniales archaeon; assembly: GCA_902520595.1. Taxonomy (GTDB): domain Archaea; phylum Thermoplasmatota; class Poseidoniia; order Poseidoniales; family Poseidoniaceae; genus MGIIa-L1. The sequence goes on from CABYOM010000009.1 coordinate 20,669, forward strand.
CTCAACTGGATATTTTGACACGTATACCAATGCCGGAACAACAGTCGCTTGTACAACCGACCCGTCAATCGATTCGTTTGATGAAGGTGCGGCGGAAAACAATGTGTTTGAACCGCCAATATGCCTCAAGAGTGTCGTCTACATCACGGTTTCTCAAGATTCTTTTAACTTGGTTGCCAATGCAAACCTCGACTTAGAAAGAGCGTACCAAGGACTCTTAGCAATGGGTACAGAAGTGACGACGATGTTCAGTTTGTCCGGTTTGCCAGGACACAAATCTTCGTATTCATTCAACCCTCCACCCTATGCTACGATCAAGAGCGTTGATGTAAACGGCACACGTGCAGCACGCGCAGGTCCACCTGCATACTTTGCTGGTGAATGGGAAATTGACAACAGAAATGCTGCTGTAGACGGCGGCAGTCTTACGTTGCCAATTGAGGTCGAAATGATGCACAGAAACAGAAGCGATACAACAACTGTTTCAATTCCGGCCAATGAAAAAGCGCTTGACTTACAAATTCAACTTGACCTGAGAGATGAGTCTGCAGCTACCCTTGATTTTGTCGTAGCGATGCATTATCTTGACGAGGCTACAATGACTGATTGGGGGATTTCCATGATGAGTGTGGCCGAACGTGCAACGATGAAACAAGTGACTTCAGACGGCATACGTCTCGCTTATCACAACGGAATTGTCGATTTGTCAAACATCACCAGTCAATTCCCTGTAGATACTATTGCCGAGGGAATCTCATCAACCATCGCTGGAATGGAGACGATTCAAATGAACGATATGACTTGGGTTTCCGATTCTGTTTCTGCTGGCATTACTGGGCCAACGGGTGGACTCAATTTCACTCACAGAGATACTGCTGGATGTACCGAAGTGGTCCCGCCGACAGAACCTCTCCATTACTGCGTTCAAGGTTCAAGTGCGATGTCCTATGAAAACCCGGTTTATCTTCGAACGACAAGTCAACCATTTTCAATGCGGCTACTGGATATCTTGAAAGAAAATAACGAACAAGAAACCGTCGAGGAGTTCCTCAATGTCCTCACCAATGAAGACTTCCGAAGAGTGATGAATTCTGGCATTGAAATAGAAACTGCATTGGACAGCACATACCTTTCCGCAATTGTCCCCAGCAACCTGCCGCCCAACGAGTTAACTTTGGAAATTATCCTTCCAACATGGATTCAAACCAAAGATGGTCTTGACCGCATCACGCTCAAAGATTCCCTTTATGAAGACGATCAGATGAATATTTCATTTGCAGGAACTGCGCCTTATGACTGGCGCAGTGTGATCAAAAATGACCAGAATGAAGTGGGTTGCTATTCCAATCAATCAACGTGCGTAACCAGTACGATGAGGATGGATGCAATGTCATTCCGCTTCAATGAGTGGGACCGTTCTGTAGCATTCGAGTTTGGTATTGATGCAGGCGTGTCGATGCACAGAATTGGAATCCCTCAAGACAGGATTCCATCGTATGGTGAACACAGCATTTCAATGGAAGCGATTCCGTCGGACCTCGTGCGATTAGGCATTGACCTATCAAGCCGTTTAGAATCGCCTTATACCCGAACATTTGAACTCGATTTCCTGTGCAGTGCAGATTCCGATGACGCGTTCAATCTTGCAATTTGCAGCGAAAGTATCACGTTTACTTTTACCAGTGCGGGGCTTGTTAGTTTCGTTGCGAGGGTAGGCGAGGTATTGACTGCTTATGTCCAACAATCAATTGAATATCTGACTTCGCAACAAGAATCGAGATTTAAAACCGTTGATTTGAGTGCCTTTGCGGTAAAGTTCGAATTGGCAAACGTTGGACCACCTGACCTCATCGTTTCAGACAATGAAGGCATATCGCTCTCAATGAATATCCCTCGTGTGAAATTCAAATTAGCCGTGGATGGTGACCTGGGAGAAATGTTTTCAGGCAATTTCGACTCGACTGAATTTTCCCTCACAACCAATGCTTTGCGCCAAACAGTTCTTTGGCCAATTACTTCAATGATGCAAGCATTTTCTAATGTTTTGGTCAATGGTGTCATCTCATTATCTGGAATCACCTCACCTACTGATGACCCCTCAGTAAACCCGTATTCGTTACCAATCTCGACGACGAGTTTCCTCAATGAAGAGTTCCAAATTGCTTTCAACGGCCCAATGACAATTCATCTGCCGAAAGGAATCCGCCTCTTGGATTTGGAGTCTTCAGCAGGATATATCGAAGAGAGAAAAGTCGATGGTCGCCAAGAAATAACCTACAATATGCCGTATGGTAATGTGGAAGATACCATCACATTCCGGGTTCAAATTACGTGGTATTTCTTTTTCATATTCCTCTGGAAATACATGGCGATTTTTGCCATCTTGCTCCTGTTAGGTGTTCGAAGGTTTAGAAAGAAAAGAGCGCGAAAGAAGGCAAGACGGAATTATTCGAAAGCGCGGTCGGCCGATAAAGTCAGTATTAATCATGATGAATTTGCTGATCTCTCTGGATTCCACAGTAAGGGCATCCACGGAGACATGGAGACTCTCAAGGATTATTCTGGTGGAGCAATTCCTGAATTACCCGCAAGACAAGCAGGTTTCGGAATCAGTGCTGTTCGGCAGAGAGAAATTGACGATGATATGTTCAATTGATTACTGTTGCATTGCTTCATGAATACGCTGAGCCAAAGAAGGACCTATGCCTGGTACGGTTTTCAAATCGATGAGAGAAGCGTGCGCTACACCTTGTCTGCCCCCAAAATGACGCAGTAGATTTTGCATTTTCTTCGCACCTAAACCTTCGACTTCTTCCAATGGGTCTTGAAGTCGACTTCGACTTCGTCTCTTGCGGTGGAAGGTGTTGACAAAACGATGGGCTTCATCTCGAGCATGAACCATGACTCTTCCCTTACGGTCCAAAACAAGTGCAGGTTGCCCATTTCGGAACACCGTTTCTTCCCTCTTTGCTAAAGCAGCTAATTCAAATCGCCCGAGAATTCCGTGCTCTTCCAATAATTTAGAAATCGTCGAAAGATGCGTCTCACCACCGTCAAGAAGAACGAGGTCAGGCCATTCATCTTGGCGCTTTAACCAGCGTTCGACAACTTCACGCATCATTCGTAAATCATCCATCGCGTCACCCTTCACCGTATATTTTCGATATTCTTTTTTGTACGGACGACCATTACGGAATGTCACGCTTGCTCCAACTCGTTCATCACCCAAAAGTTGAGCCATGTCAAAGCAGACCAGATGGTCAAGTTTCTCCAACCCCAGTAGTGCTGCTCCTTCATCAGCAGCTCTTTGTTCAAGCGAGCCGCTTGTCTTATTGAACAGACGTTCAAGTTGAATCTCGGCATTTTGTCGTGCCAATGTTTGAAGTGTAACCAGCGGACCACGCAAGGGCGTACGGATTTCAACCGATTTCCCTTTTCGTCCACTTAGCCATTGCTGGGTGCCGTCTGACATTGGGGTAGGCGTCAAGAGTAATCTTGGAGGGATTCTGTTGACATAATGCTCGGAAACAAATGCCGACACCGTTTCACTGCTGTCCCCACGGTGAAGCATTGGCCACACTTCTTGGCCTTTGACGATGCCATCGTTAGCATGAATAATAACAATCGCAGCTAAATCGCCCTTGTGGGCAATACCAATTGCATCACAATCACGGTACACTTTACTCGATACAACGTGTTGACCGGTTGTTGAGCGAACCGCTCGTATGAGGTCTCGATAACGCGCAGCACGTTCAAAATTGAGTGCCTCGCTTTGTTCATCCATTTGAGTGATTAATTGTTCAATTAATTCATTGGCCTTACCGTCCAAAACATTCATCGCAATTTTAACTCGTTCAGGGTAACCTTCTGGATCGATACATGGGCCTCGGCATAAGCCGATATGCATTGACAAACAACCGTCTTTTCCACGGCAGTCCTTATCTCGAATTCCAAACTGTTTTCGCAGCAACTGCATGACTTGCTTTGCCGCACTGACGTTTGGGAATGGACCCCAGCGGTGACTTCCCTCTGGGGGATGGCGAGAATACATGATTCGGGGAAACTCTTCTTTTGTCAGTACAAGAAAAGGATACGATTTATCATCTTTAAGCATCGAATTGTAACGAGGTTTGTGTTGACGAATGAGTTCACGTTCAAGCATCAGTGCCTCTTCAGGAGTGGGCGTAATCATGCATTCGACGCTCTCAGATTTACGAACCAATTCAGGAATCATTTGACGGTCAGGGTTTGCAGCAAAATAGGAACGGATTCGTTCATTGAGTCGTGTTGCTTTGCCAACATAGAGCACTTTTCCATTCTCAGATTTGAATAAATAGACCCCGGGCTTCTTCGGAAAATCCACCGAAGAGAGGGTCACAGGCATGATATTGCCTTCATGCACACCCACATAAGGCAACCCATTGAATGAGGAAAACCATCAAATGCATATATTCATAATCCTCACCATTGAGGCAAATACATGTCAAAACGTGTTTTTGTGAAGTTTGTGTCGGAGCCAAAAAATGATCCAATAAAGACCATTGTTGGGTTAGCATGTGCTGCCCAAGCAATCAATGACGGTCATGAAGTCAGCGTCTTTTTCGCTGCAGCAGGAACTCGAGTTCTCGAACCCGCTTACATTGATGAGTTGGACAAAGAACTCGGTGCTGAAGTCCCTATGGTTCGAAATTTCATGGAACTAATGATCTCCAGTGCGACCTTGTATTGCTCATTTGCATCAGTAAAGGCAGTATTAGGCCACAGCGAGGGAGACGGTGCGCTTATCGTACCTGATGATGGAATCGCATGGAGCGGCCCGCCAGGAGTTATTGCATTGGCAACCGCTGCAGAAGTTCAACTCACATATTAAGACGAAGTGAATTGCCAATTGACGATTACTATGGTGAAGGAATATTCGAGCCGATTACCGGTTAGTTTCTCCAAAGAATTGGAATTTGATACCGGTGAGGTGTGGAGTATTATCTCTTCACCTGGCCATCTTAATCTCTTTCACCCGTTCTGTAAATCCAATGAGGCAATACAATGGAACGGTGAACATTCTGACCAGCTGATTTATCTGAATGAGAGAAATTATATTCGAAAATTTCAGACTTGGGATGAGGGGAAGGGTTTCACTCTCCTCATCGGAGATGAAGGAGGCCCTCAATCGTATGTCGTATGGGAACTTGAAAAGAAGCAAGACCAATCGATATTAACCATTACCGTCTATCCATATATTTTGGCGAAACTTCCCAATTTCATGGCCTACATGCCTCACGTAATGTGGGTGAAACCGCGTCTTCAAAGGTATCTTCATTCAGTTTTAACAGGGCTTGAATACCATCTTCAAACCGGAAAAACGGTTCCTCGAAATCATTTTGGAAAGCACCCTTGGTTCTCCTAAACCAAGTCGGTGCGTTAATGCTGTATGGCACACACGTGGAAGCATGGACGATGTTTTTCCCTCGATTCACGGGAAGAATCTCAACAAACGAAGCCTCACAGTTCCTGATGATTTCACAGAGAAGAATATCTTCATTATCGTGGCTTTTCTTCAATGGCAACAAAGAGCAGTGGATGAAGTCATTGAACAGTTAGAAGCAAGTGATGTTCACCTTACTCATCACGTCATTGAGGTCCCTGTCATTCAACAATCTACCTGGCTGCGACAAGTTCGCCTTGATACAATCATGCGACTGGGCATCAGAAACCGTGCGGTTCGTCAAAGAACCATTACCGTCTATCTTGACAAAAAAGAGTTCCAAGCAAGTCTCGATATCCCTAACGATGAATCGATTCATTGGTTTGTTGTGGATCATGCAACAAAGAAAATTCTCATGCGGGGTGCAGGAAATATTTCTTCTCAAGAAATAGATGCCATAACGCGAAAATAATTACTCAATTTCTTCGTTTTCGGCTTCCATGTATCTCATACACAAGGCTCGAGCGTCTTTTCACCTCAGGTTTCCCTTTGGCTGAATAGGACTTACTCACGCCTTCTTTGCGAGAGACTTTCTCATCAACAATTGGGGCAGGGTAATCCTTGCCAATTATACAGTTATACATCTCTTGCTGTTCTTGAGTCATTAACCAAGGTTCATGGATAAACTCAGCAGGAACTGAAGCCAGTTCTCCAACCCATTCTCTGATGAAATCCCCTTCCGGGTCTTGGTCTTCGGATTGCTTACGAACTGAATATGCGCGCACAGAGTTGATTCCAGTCACTCCGGATTGCATGTGTACCTGCGACCAATGTATACCGGGCTCATAATCAAGGAAAAGGCGTGCAAGGTGTAAGCCGGTATCTTGCCAAGGCAGCCATAATGTGTAAGATGCAACCGATTGAAGCATCGCTCTCATTCTGAAGTTAATCCAGCCAGTGGCGATAAGAGAGCGCATGCATGCGTCAAAAAATGGCCAGCCTGTTTGCCCTTTTGCCCAAGCTTGGTATCGCTGTTCATCATGCACTCGTTCAAGATGCCCATCAAGCTCAGGATTGACGGCAATCTCATCCATGGTCGTTTCAAACTCCAACCTTTGAATAAAATGGCAGTGCCATGCAAGCCTGCTTTGAAATGAACTTAGACTGGACGTCCAACCTCGGTTTTCTGCTGAACGAGGGTTGATTCTCACCTTTTTTTGCTTCCTTCGGCTGTGGTGTAGGATTTGGCGAATGGTGATGCAACCTGTGCTGATGTAAGGGGATAATCGAGAACAGGCTTCCCTTCCAGTAACGGGGCTCGACATACCGGAACGATATTTTCTGCCCCTCTCATCCAAGAAGGAAAACAGAACAGATATTGCCGCTTTTTCTCCTGCAATTGGCCGATATTCAAGCTCTCTAGGTGTTATTCCGAGTTCCTTCGCCTCCGGAATCAGATCAGATTTCAAATTCTCAGGTGATTGGATGGTCACTGGTGTAGTGATTAATTCACCGTCCACACGAGCATCCCTTTGACTCTTCCAATGGTCCCGAGATTGCAGGCCCCTGATGACTCCATTTGTCGCGTATTCAGTGAATGTGACTTCATTTTCTTTGCACCATTTAGTCACTGATTTATCACGTTCCCACGACCATGTAAGTCCAGTTTCTTCATGACTGTGGAGGGATGCAATCTGGTATTGTTGATGAATTTGTGATAATTTATCGACAACATTCCCAAAGTTGAATAATAATTTTGCTCCAAGTGTTTCAAGCGACTCACTCAACGCTCTGGCACAATCCAATTCCCATTCAATATGTATCTCAGACACATCATTTCGCTCTAATCTCTCAGGCTCAATATTGAACAAACAAATTACGGGGTGAGGACTTTTACTCGCTTCAGAAAGTGCTTGATTATCCGAGACCCTGAGGTCTCGTTTGAACCAGACCACTGAGACAGGCATGAGGGTAAATCAATTCTACATTCTATTAAGCCATGTTTCAAATCTTGCAGACATAAATGCTTAGAAATCACTTATGCATGACGGGGAAGGATAAAAATAACAACTCTATAACGCCCACGCATGAAGCGTATCGGGATTTTATCAGTTGCCTTACTCCTGTTTTTTTCAACAACCATAATTCCCACTGCCAGTGGAGAAGAAACTCCTGAGGTTGATCCTGAAGTCTGGATTGATGGTTGGAAATTGCGCTCATCCGAAGATTTACGACTCTACTCGAGCCACATACTCCGCTTTTGGGACGGAAGTTACGGTCACGACGATCAGGGGAATTTCTATGTTGCCTTTGTCGATGAGAATGTTGAAATTGACCCAGCCAACCCCGGTGAAACGAGTCATAAATCTGATGAACGAGCCATCTACATTTTGAAATATGATCCTTTGGGAGTTCTTGAATGGAGTAAGAGTGTAACTTCGACACGAAATGACTGTAACGCCTGGAATGACAATGAATGTAGATTAATGGGGCTACACATTGTTGCAGAGGACTCCTTTTTCATGACTTGGCAAACCTACAACACGGCTACTTTCGAATTTGATGACGATGTTGATGTAAGCGTTAGCGGACACCGTTTAGCCATAGCTTACCACAACCAAGACGGTTGGCAATATGCAGATTCAACCCAAACGAGGGGATGGACCGTTGATTATGTTGTGAAGCAAGAATTAGACGACAACAATAATCTCATTATTGTCTTCAAAGAAGATAACAATGGAGGCCTCCAAGAGTATACTGTTCGGGCATATGACGAGAACGGTGGAAAGTGGGCCCGTAACCTCGAAGTTTCACACGAATGGCCAACATACGATTACAACCCATTGCTAATCGATGTTGTAGGTTCTCAAACCCATTTCTTTGCGTTTACAAAAAACAGTATTCGATACGACTCACAGACGATATCATGCCCATCCGATTCAATAGATGATTACTGTCACATTTGGATAAGCATTGACACAAATGGGATTAAACAAAGCCAGGTGGTTGTGAATTACACATCAATGGTGTTCACAGAATCTTTAGTTCACTCTGGGGGAATATATCTCTTAGGAACAACATTCGATGAAGTTGACGATGACCATACCATGAGCAACTTTACCGGTACCGTAGTAGAACATAACGAAAGAACGGCTTTCATCGCTAAACTTTCTGACCAAGGAAACTGGGACTTGGCTGAACCGATTTCAGCAACGAGCGGAAACGAAATCAAGGATTTCTTTGACCAAAGAGACGAGGGCTTCGCAGGTCTGTTTGCACAGGAAAGTGGGGATGTCACGTTCCACTTCCAATCCTATGACGGTGGTTATTATCAGTCGGAATATTTCTCAATTCCCGGACAGTTTACAGTGTCAACATACCAAACTTTCATCACCATAAGCTCTCAAAATTCGTATATTTCACATACCACTATCGGGTATCAGAATACCGATACCTACAACAATGATTATGCTGCAAAACCAGTGGTAGGACCCAACGGTTATCTCGCAGCGTTCTTTGAAGGACGAGGAGGAGAAAGTGACGTCATTCTACCTGATGGAACCTCGCATTACGGTGGTTTAGCATTTATTGATTATGAATCTGGAGGAGTTCTTGACTTCAAACCAATAGAATCGTGGGGTAATCATTACATGTATCCTCTATCGATCAGTTCGAACGGTGATTTGCTGACTTGGGAAAGTGTTCGTATCAGCAACACTTGGTATGAATCCTTCACGAATTTTGCCGTTGATAGAGACAATGATGGTCTTGGAGAAGGAGATAACTGCCCGTCTTCATACAATCCAAATCAGGAAGATTATGACGGTGATGGCATTGGCGATGCGTGTGATTTTGATGATGACAATGACGGTGTTACGGACACTTCTGATGAATGTCCTACAAGCGATTTAGAATGGGAAAGTAACAACATCACCAATCATGACAGCGATGGCTGTGAAGATAACACCGAAGATTACGATGATGATGGCGATGGTATACCCGATATTCTCGACTTATGTCCTCGAGGGATTACGGGCTATGGCGATGATGCTGACCAAGATGGATGTAAGGATCTTGAAGACCTCGATGATGATGATGATGGAGTCAATGACGGCTCTGACTCGTGTAATCCTGGTGTGATATCTTGGTCTTCAGGAACACTTACGGACCATGATGGCGACGGTTGCCAAGATTCTGATGAAGATAAGGACGATGATAATGATGGAGTATTGGATGTCTTGGATTACTGTCCTACTGGAGTGACTGGTTGGCTGTCAAATTCGAATACTGACGTAGATGGTGATGGTTGCGAAGACTCAACTGAAGACCTTGAATGCTGTGGCGAAGAAACTGAAAACACAGACGACCAGGGAAATTCTAACGACGCTGATGACTCAAATGATCAAGGTAACACGAACGACCCGGGAAATACTGACAATCAGGGTAACACTAACAACGATTCTGGTGATGTCATAATCTACTACTTGTGTCCGGTCACCTTAGAGGCCGTCGAAGATATTGATGAATGCCCAGAAGCGATTCAAATTACCAACGAAACGAATGTAACAACCATTCTCATTGACTCACAATCAAACCTATCTGAAGAATATGAAATCTGTCCAGATGGCAATTATATTGTGCTCAACGGAGCAGATTGCCCTGTCAATGATGCTACGACGAACGATGACCTCGAAAGCGCTATCGTTGAAAATTCGGTCGCACCTTGGGTCTTGTATGTCGCTATGGGATCAGTTGGAGTTTCAATCTGTTCAATGCTCATCGTGATTTTTAGAAGCGGTTCAAACAAGAATGAAGATACTGGTAAATGGTCAACTGATTCTCTCGATGATTTGTTTCTTCGCACTTCCCCTGGCCAATCTATTCAAGATTGGATCTCTGGAACACAATCACCGCCAGCCGGAATGAGTGGTTCAATAGATGATGGTTTTGAATGGGTAGAGTGGCCGCCTAAATCCGATGATTTCTGGTATCGCCATGAGGATTCAAACGATGAGTGGAAAAGATACGATAAAGCAAATCCCTAAATGCGATTTTTCCCTACATTCAATGAAATCGAAGTTCAATTCTCTCACCAAGTGAAGAGATCAAATCAACTTCGTTTGCAAGGAGATACTTTTTCGCTTCACAGCAGAATTGAGGCTCCATAGAAGGCCAACTGCTTGCCATACAGATTGCTCAAGAAATGACTGCAAATCCTCTTCATCAATTGATGTTTTTTGAGGTTGAAAAACCACCAATCCTTCATCCGATACCTCATCGGCGACCTTGATGTCTTTTCGCAGTAGATGACGTACGTCGTCAAGCGTATCGGTCTGGTGGTGCTCACACATCGATGCAACTCGTTGCTCCATCCAGTTCGGGAAGATTGAGCTATCCTCTGCGTCGAGGAGAGCATGAGCTTCAGCAGCATCGGTTTTGACAATATGGACATCAAGACCATTGTCATGCAGTATGCGAGCTACTGTTGATGCAGCAATATCTGTTCCAATAACAAAATACGGTCCTTGATTATGGCTTGTAGGACGGTTGATGTGTTTTTGATAGGACTCCATATCGAGCCTGGATTCATGCGTAACAATGTCACGCTTACGCACCACACCCATCACCGGCATTGATGGGAAGAAAGGTCGGTCAAACAAGCCATGGCACCACTGAATACCAACCACTGATGAAGGGTCACGTCCGTCAAGCGCATACTTGTCATTAAGAGTTTGACCGATAAACAGGGAATGTTCCAGTGAATCAGTCCACAAAGGTATGGCTTTACCCCAAGTCATTCGTAAATTATTATGCAGCTCCCCATGACGAAGAAGTGAGAATTGGCACGCATTCCATAACGCCATTGGCGATTCTGCGTATTCCATTTCATGGTCCTTCAGGCGAACCACTCGAGGGTCGTCAGAAGTATCTCGCCATGATTGGAGTGCCCAATCAGGAAGGTTGAAGGAAGCATAAGGATCGCTAGACGAAAAGATGTGGTGCCAGGGATGCTCGCGAAAAATAAGTAACTCATCGAGATATTTCTCCGACGATTTCGTACCGACTGCTGCTGCCTCTCGAGCGACCTTCATCGGGGAGAGAAAACCGTAGTGAAATGCAGCCGAAAGGCGAGATACACCCGACGGGTCTGCTGCATTGTTACGACGCCGAGCATACCCGTTCAGACCCCTGTCGTAGAACCGTTGCCACTTGCCTAATGCCGCTCGCTCCCCACCTCGCTCATGCCATACGGGGAAAACGGAAGGGTCAATTGAACAGGAACGCAGAACTTCGAATCGCTTGCCTAAATCTTTGATTTGCTCTGCCACATCAATTGCATCAAACGGTAACTCGCCCGTGTAGGCTTCAGGGTGAGCATCGGAACTGGGCCATGTGGCTTGCAGCCTTTTTTTCCTCATCTTTTTGGTCGCATCGCGGAACTTGAACGGTCGGTCAACCGACTTACCGAACAGAGGCATCGGTATGACGCAATGGCAATCAATATCAAACACAGGGCATGCAGCACTTGCAGCAATAGTATCTACCCAATCTGTCCACGGTGGAAGTGGAAACAGGTCAGTGATAATGCAACTTGCAGACTGACTGAACGACTTCATAACAGATGGGCGATGGCCTTCTCGAGCGATGTGAAGCACATATCGAAGCCCTGCTTTTCTGCACCCTTCATCCATGTCAACCGCTGCATCAAGCAACATGTTGTGATGCCGTAATGAAGCGTGAGGATAACGCTCATCAATGGCGTGGTAAATCAGCAAGGGCAAGTTATGTTCTACAGCGATATGTTTCCCAAGGTCGATAGCTGGATTTTCATGAAGTCGAAACGACGATTTCAACCACACCACAACAGGTCCTGAACCATGAGGTTCAGCAATGCTGTTGCGATGTCGTGTCCGCTCACTCAAGTGAGGCGGAAGTGTTTCAAGCATGATTACCGAAATGCCGTTCTGAATATATACCACTGTTTTACAATCTTAATCAAGAGGGAGAAATACTAATCATTGAGTTCTACAAAAAGACCAATGCTTGGGTAGAAACTTGAAGGGTTTGTAGTTTGGTAACTCACGCATTATGCTCTGGTAAGTTCTGTATGAGTGTCGATTCAAGGACTAACCTCTTTCTCTGTTGAGGCGGGAAAGGGGTAGAGCCTGCAAGAGCATCTTTACGCCGTAAAATTCTACGATCTTCGGGAGCCGTTTCGCAACAGTAACGGTCACTGTCTTCAGGCACGTAAATCAGTGAATAATCTTCTTTCAAAGCCACTTGATAGGGTGCAAATTCTCCTTCAGGCCAGTTACTTTCACGGTAATTGAGCGCGATAATTCGGCCAGGTCTCCAGCCAAGTTCTCCAAGATTACACAATATGGTTGTTCCAACTCGAAAACGATACTGTTGCATAATTTACTCTCCTCCTCTAGTTTTTGAGACTATTCTACGCCTTTCATTAGTAAACAATTGATAATCCATCTTCAGTCGTACTTACTTCAGTTAAGCGATTGTGAATCCAATAAAGGCTTCGGAAACGACTACTTTCGCGCCGCTGCTTCTGCTTGGGCAATTGTTGCCCTAACGGCAATTGCAGTATCTGGCGTAACTGAGATACTGGTAATTCCACAGTCGATTAAAAATGGCGGGAATTCATCTGGGAAATCAGAGGGAGCCTGCCCGCAAATTCCTATTTCCAAACCCTGTGCATTGAATTTCCTTACAATATCGCGAATCATTGACTTTACCGCTGGAGAGCGAGCATCGACCGGATTTTGATATCCTTCTAAATCATCACGAGAGACCGCATAAACGGTTTGAACCAGGTCATTGGAACCAATTGAACCACCGGCTAAATCCATCATTTCCATGAATCTGTCCGCTTCAATAGCATTGGAAGGTAATTCAACCATAACGAACAGTTCAGTGCCGGAATTTGGCCCAATATTGTGTTCATCGAGCAAATTCTTCACCATTTGACCTTCTTCTGGTGTGCGACAAAAGGGCACCATCAATTGTAAATTATCGAGTCCAAAGTCGTATCGAACTGATTTCATTGCTGCGATTTCCATCTCAAAGGCTGGCTTAAATTTCTCATCGAGATAACGTGAAGCTCCTCGCCATGCAATCATCGGGTTTTCTTCAACAGGTTCAAAGATAGCACCACCCAGCAATTCCCGATATTCATTGGATTTGAAATCTGATAATCGAACGAGAACGGGCCGTGGATAGAATGCTGCACAAATTAGTCCAACCCCTTCACGTAATTTGTCGATGAATAAATCGCGCTTGTCTGAATAAGCCCAAGCTCGGCTATCCAGTGATTCTACTAGCGTGCGTATGTCATTGATATCTGCGCCAGCAAATGATTCATGGTACGGCTTTAACCCTTCAGATAATTCTCCCGTTTCAACATAACTTTTCAACTCATCATGGTGAACAAACGCCAGTGGGTGGATGCCGAGTTCTGAAGATAAAATAAATTCGATTCGAGCCAGTCCAACTCCGTCAACAGGCAATCTTGAATCGGTCAATGACTTGGTTGGAAAACCAACATTCAGTTTTATTTTCGTCGTCAAATCAAGATCTTCATCAAAGGAAATCTCCTCGATGTCAAACGGTACTTCGCCTGAATAAACGTAGCCAGTATCACCCTCTGCACAACAGCCGGTTACCGTTGTAAAAGGAGGCAAATCCATGGCATCAGAGCATCCTACAATTGCCGGTATTCCAAACTCACGAGCAATGATTGCTGCGTGTGAAGTTCGTCCGCCTTTGCGAGTAATTATCAGCGATGCTTGCTTCATTAGCGGTTCCCAATCGGGTGTAGTCATCTCGGTAACCAATACATCACCTTGCTCAAAGACCGATAGTTCAGAGGACACCTCTTCCATCGACATACCGCTTTCCAACAGGTTGCGCAACTCACGCTTGCCCTCTAGAACCTCGCCATAGGTTCGGTACAATCTGACTTTTCCAGTACCAATTCGCTTACCTACCGCCTGTCCAGTAGCCATCACTCGCCCGGATTTTTTGAGCTTCGCAGCCAAAATTTCATCGATTTTGTAAACGGTCATCTTGCTGCTTTCTTGTTTTGAGTGGATGGTTTCAGGCCTTGCTTGAACGATAAATAAGTCTCCAGAAACACCGTCTTTAGCCCATTCGATATCCATTGGCTTAGAGAAATAATCTTCTATTTTCAACGCCATTTCTGCCAATTCAATACATTCTTCTCTGGTCAAAGACCACTGTCGCCTTTGGTCGAATGGAACTGCAATTGACTGAACATCATTCGCTGCCTCTTCATGATAAATCATCATCTGCTCTTTGCTACCCAAAGTTCGGTGAACGACTGGAAAGTTTCCTTTTCGGAGGCCTTCTTTCCACACGGTGAACGTGTCGGGAGAAACCACTCCCTGTACCACTAATTCCCCGAGTCCGTACGACGAGCCGATGTGTATGACGCCGTCATGTCCAGAATCAGGATCAATGGTAAACATCACTCCCGAGCAGGCCTTATCGGACCTTGCCATTTTCATCACAACGACTGCAATTGCGCTGTCAAGTGGATGCATGCCGTGTTCTATGTGGTAGCCAATCGCCCGTTCGGTGAACATACTCGCTACACATCGGCGCCACTTCTCAATGATATCTTGGTCACCGCTAACGTTGAGGTAGGATTCATATTG
Source organism: uncultured Candidatus Poseidoniales archaeon (assembly GCA_902520595.1). GTDB lineage: Archaea > Thermoplasmatota > Poseidoniia > Poseidoniales > Poseidoniaceae > MGIIa-L1. The sequence goes on from CABYOM010000009.1 coordinate 35,783, forward strand.
GCCGGCAAACGATGCTTCAGCAGAATCTTCTGTGGTCGCTGATGAGCGAACAGCAACATCCACTCCAGCATGATACAAGTCACACAGCCTACCGTATTCCTGTGCAATTTCCTGCTTTATTTCATCAGGCACAGGAGTTTCACGCACCAATGAGCGAGCCAAGGTAGCTCTGCTGTTGAGATTCAGATGGTCTTGTGGATCAGCATCTCGAAGGCACACTTCCAACGCTTCGGCCAATGTGGAGCATTTTATCGCCGCATTTCGCAGTTGTTCAACGTCTTCAGGAGCACCAACGTTATTCCATGTGGATTCAGGAATTGTTGCATGAATAAATTGCTTAAACGCAACCGTAGTCAACGTAAAGCCGTTTGGCACCTTGACTCCGATTTTAGATAATTTTTGAAACATCTCACCAAGCGATGCACCTTTTCCGCCTACAGTGGCAACATCTTTCATATCAGCATTTGAGAACCATTCGGTGAGTTTGGCTGTAGCCATAGTAAACACTACATTGATTCAGTAATAAGTAGGAGTTTAAATCCACGAGGAAGTTCTTAACTTTTTGGCCTCAGAAAAGAGTTTACATTCATCGATTCAAACCGACAACTTTAGTCAGATTCATGAAGAGTCATTGGAAGATTGCCTTCAAGCACATACACCGTTCGGATCGTCCCAGTTCTTGATGTCAAGTGAACTACCAGAACCAAAGGAGTATGCTACGCCTCCACCGTTATCACCGTATACCGCTCCAATAGTGTTTGAGTTTGGTTCAATTATCGTTTCATTGGTGGTTCCAAAATTGTAGATGTGAATGGTGACCTCGGTGTATAACAATCTGCTAATTGTTAGTTCCACATCAGACTGACAGAAATATGCATCATAAGTATTGTATGCTGTGGTTCCAATCAAGAAGCCTTCCTCGGCCTCCTCAAAAATTTGAGAATCTGTCTCATAGGATGAATCCCAAGCCAAAAACACACTCTCACAACCTTCGTTAGCCCCACTTACATACGTCACTCTCCAGCACTTAGTTGAATCTTCAGTGTAGTAACCACCTTCAAACCAAGTACCAAAATCACTCTCGACTTCTTGCACTAATTGCGGAGCGAAATCATTCAAGTCACTATCTGATTGTGCCGCAGTGGTTGCATTCCACATCTCTCTAGACAAATAACGAATGGATTCTTTTTCATCGTTACTCGAGTCCATATTGAATGGAAGGTCATCTTCTAAAAGAGACCATAAGTCCGAACAAGTAATTGGAAGAAACCAACAAGCATGAATCGTAAGGTAAATTTGGTGTTTAACCTCAAATGTCTGGGTATCAATTGCGTTAACTAAATCAGTCCCGAATCTATGATCAAAGTCATCAGCTAGAGAAGATACAAAATTATTGACAAGTTCTAAATTTTCTATGTATTCATTCTTTGCCGCGAGCGTTGAATTTAGGCTTGAGACCTGACTCTGAAGCGAACTTATTTCGCTTAGTGCGCTATTGTAGGCCGCATAAGTGCTGTTCAGTGTGGCCGATAAATTGCTCATGGATTGGCTCATGGCTGAGATTTGTGCAGAAAGGTTGGCCATCGTTGAGTTATACTGCTCAGTGAATTCTTCCATAGTCTCATTGTGGTATTGTTGCATATCCGTCATAGTGGTGTTTATCACGTCCATGGCACTGTAAGCCATAGCCAATTGATTCTCTAGCAGGGTAACCATTTGTCCAAGGTTTGTGGCGTTTGCCTCTGCGGCGGCAAGACTTGCCTCTGCGACAGCATGTTGTGACTGAAGTGCTATCAAATCTGCTTCCGATTGTCCAATTGTTGCGTTCAAGGATTCCAATTGCGCCTGAAGGGCATTAGCATTCGCTTCGCTCATACTTAGGTTGTCTTGCAAGCCTTCGATGAGAACAGCATCTTCGGCTTTTTCGTCTTCATGTTCTTCAACTGCGGTGTCATAATTGTCTTGGCTAACACAGCCAGCTAGAGATGCGGTCATCATAAGCAGTGTAAAGTAAATAGCTTTCAATTTGAGGTCCATATCGCATTGCAAATGTAGTTAGGCAATTATGCTTTCCCTTGATTCAGAAACTCCCACACTTGGATCAAAATATACATTTTAAAAATACAATTCTTTGTTAACACCAAAATTATGTATATGTGCCCCCTATGATAAATTATGAAAGATAACGCTAAGTTGTGCGTTAATTCACTTTGCTCAGAGGAGCAACTCTATGGAATTGACCTTTGTGAAGAACACTTCTTGGCAGGTGGAAAATATCAATCTGCAAGTGCCAAAAAACGTTTGAAAATTATTATTTCTTATTTCCGTGATGAGGACCTAGCCTCCAATTTTACACAAGGTCAAGGGAGTATAATGCATAACTTATACTTCGGAACCATAAAAGTAAGTGTTGCAAGAGATCGAATTAATCGAGTAGCTCGTATAGAAAATCTGCCTCTATTAGACATTAGAATACCGATGTCCAATGATGATGTGAGAAGAAAAGCGTGGTGGGAAAAGGTCGAAGATTCTTCCAAATGCCATAGATGCCAAGAAGTAGAAGAAGAGCATTGTTTTTACCTTGATGGCCCAATGTTATGCGCAGATTGTATCAAAAATTCGGTTCACTTCAAATCAGGTAAACCAAAATACAAACTTGTTCAAAAAATCTCACGCAAATGTGTAAATTGTAGTTCATATGATTTACCTAATTCGGATTTGATTGGCCTTGACGGTGCTGTTATACCAGCCGGCAGACTATGCTGGAATTGTGCTGATAGCGAGATTGCCATGAATAAACGAGGGTATTCTGGATTTGAAAAATGTGATGAATGTCTTACATACTCCACCAGAGGAGCATACAAAGTAAGGAATCACGATGATGTTATTTTAGAAAATGAATGCGACGGTTGTTATCGGGTTCACAAAAGATAACTCTTTGACAATTAAGGCTTGTAAACCCATCATGGTCTCACATTCCCAGACTCTGTTCAAACCCAATTGAGCGTGGACAATCCGAACTGATGGAATTAGAGTCCCCGCTCCCAGACTTGAACTGGGGACACCCTGATGTCTGCTGAGACGTTTGTTTTTACACAACTACAGTCAGGTGCTCTACCAACTGAGCTAAGCGAGGTATTCCAACGCACCA
>CABYOM010000010.1 GCA_902520595.1 uncultured Candidatus Poseidoniales archaeon
TGTCACAAGGTTATCTGAATAGGTTGAATATTGGCCGTTACCTACATGGCAACTGCTTCCCATTGAAAGCGCAGAATCACTGCTTAAGCCCCATTGATTTCCAACACTCCAACCTGTTAAATCATCACAATTCAGATAAAGACTCGCTACTGTAAAACTACGAACCATTTGGTCATTTTGTTGGTTATCGTCCAGGACTGCCGAGGTAGCACGTATCACCAGTGTATGGTTCCCAGAATATGAGGGCGTGAACACTTGGGTTACAGAGTTTGAAGATCCCCCGTTAATAGAATTCATGAGTACAGTAGTGTTAATCATTTCAAAGAGCGAATATTCGTTGTGAAGAACTTTGATGTTTACATCAACCGTCCCTGATGCAGCAGTGCCAAGATTCTCGACCAAAACATCAACTTGAATTGGTACATCAACTACTGCGTCAACGACATAAAGTTCTGCTGGCCTGTTGAATCCAATCACTGGGAAATTTGAAGAAAACATTCGATATTGTTCTTCATCTCCTGCAGTCGTATACGAGAACGAAACATTCGATATTGTTACGTCGACACCGGTCGCTCGACCATGTGCCTCTCTGGCGCTATATTCGTTTAACTCCGCACCATGCAGTGTTGAGAAACTACAGCCAACCAGCAAACATAACAAGAGGATTGCTACGAACTTCTGCATGGCGCTCAAAGCACCACATGTCTTCAATATATATGAGGCAATTGGGAGGTGGGTTCCCTGCTCATTTTTCGAGAGATGCTTTGACCTGTTCTTCAGACTGTTCGAGTTTCAACCTGTCCTTGTTTTCTTTTGCTTTGGCAGCAAAATAAACTGTGAATGAAGGAATCAACACCATGGAAAAGCACCCTACAACTGCGGCTAATGCCCACAAAAATTCTGTAGCGGCATCAACTGAAAACACTGCAATAGAATCAAATTCCTCGTTCACCGTTATCAAAACGATTTCAGGAGTCGTTACCCTGTCACCTGTTTCGGTTATTTCGACACGTAGGGATGAAGGCGTGTGCTCATATTCGATCATCTCACGTGCCTTGACGGTAGCCTCTTGGATGTCAGCTCCATAGACTGTTCCGTTGTTTCTACGAGCAGGATCAAATGATGTAAGTGCATGAATCACAACTGTACCCCCATCGTTTGACTCGACTTCATGAGTGGAATTTTTTTGACATTGTTCTGCACAACTGAATGCTTGGTCAGATTCTACACCGAGTAATCGATGGCTATACAATCCGGCCGCATTAATCAGTTTCACCTTCGATTGTGCCGACAAGTCGATGGCAGATAGGTGAATCCAAGTCAAATTGGAACTGTTTGCAGGAATGTCCCACGCCCATATCGTGGTGTTTGTAGACTCTTGATAGATTCGGGTAGGCTCGTTGATTTCATGATCAGTCTCGTTAGCCTCTGTGGTGTAAAGGTAGTATGAAGGTGATACTGTGGCGCCATAAACGGCATATGATAGCAATAAAATCAATGTTACGGACAATCCCATAAGGGTCCGTAAAAGATTAGGATTCTGCGCTAAAGCCTTCTTCATCGAAATTGCTGATGAACCAATCTGTTTTGAACCCTTGTTATTGCCATTTTTCGATTTACTGAACGAGAATCTGAACTTTCCACCGGGCTGTTTTACCCGTTCTCTTCATATAGGGGAGTTCGGTCGGCAAAATGCTCGGTGTCTTGTCATGACGACTCTCTACGATATACCCGCTGAAATCTTTAACCCAGCTCTTGCTGCGCGACTCGAAGAAACCGAAAGCGTTTCTACCCCTAAGTGGGCTGAATTTGTTAAAACTGGTGTCGATCGAGAACGTCCGCCGTCGCAAGAGAACTGGTGGTTCCTTCGCTCTGCAGCAATCCTGCGAAAGGTTGCACGAGAAGGTCCAGTTGGCGTCACTCATCTTGCACAAGCATTCGGTGGTCGCAAGGATAACGGCGTCGGACCTAACACTCCAGGTGTTGCTTCACGCCACATCATCCGAACTTCGCTCCAGCAACTCGAAGAAAAAGGCCTTGTCGAAAAAATCCCAGGTCGCATCGTTGAAGATGAAAACGGTGATCAACTCCAACTTTTCAAGGGCCGCTCAATTACCGCAGCCGGCCACAAGATGATTGACAGTGTTGCGCACGAATGCCGCCCACTGGCTGAAGAACAATACCCTGGACTCTCCAAGTATTGAGGATGTGAACGAGGTGACAAGCATGGTTTCAACTCAAGATGATGAGTTCAACCAACTTCGCGAACAACGTCGTCTTGCGTTGCAAAAACAACTTGAGCAGCAAGCAGCTCAACAAGCAGATGCTGAAGTGAAGGCGCAAGAAGCACAAATCGCATCACAAAATCTCGACGCAGCAATGAAGAATCTCCTTACTCCTGAAGCCCGTTCTCGTATCGCCGCGATATCAATGGCAACACCAGAACGTTCCCAAATGATTAAGCAAACCATTTTCCAACTCCACGCTGAAGGTAAACTGAATGCGATAATGACTGATGAGCAATTAAAACAATTGCTCCTCTCCCAATCCAAGAGCCGCCGTAGTGCGTCCATCCGAAGAATCTGAGAAGGTGCTCGAACATGTCAAGAAATAAACCAGCAGCGAAAAAAATACGCCTCATGAAAGTGGGCAAGCAAAACCGGCGTGTCCCAGTTTGGGTCATGCTCAAGACTGACCGAAACACTGTGTCGCATCCAAAGCGACACCACTGGCGCCGTAGTAAGCTCCAACGATGAGGTGATTTGAATGGTACGTGCAAATGAATCAGAACTTATTGTCCCTCTGCGTAAAGCGTGGAGCATTACTCGCTACAAGCGAGCGCCTCGAGCAATCCAAATCATTCGCGAACATGTGATTCATCACTTGAAGGTTGGTGAAGAAGAAGAAGTATGGATTGACCCGAGTGTCAACGAACATATCTGGTCTCGTGGAATTGAGAACCCTCCTCGCAAGATTCGCTTGCAGGTTACTCGACACGACGAACCTGATATTCCAATCGAAGTTAAATTGTTTGAGGAGTGAATAATATGGGAAATATCCGACCAAGTTTTATCAAAATACGCGCAATTCACCTTGTTGAAGATCATGGTGACAAATTCACTGATGATTTCGATCATAACAAGAAAATGGTTCAACAACTTACCGATGTTGAATCGAAAAAGCTTCGAAACTGGATTGCTGGCTATGTCACGACATACCGACAACGCAGAGTCGACTGAATGAGGCGATGAAGTGCCGGTGCGTGTCAATTGGGACCGCAACCCTGTGTCAGTCCACCATAATTCGAAAGAGTTTCTTGAAGCATTGATAGTTCATTTGAGAAACAATCACGGTCTGCGAAAACGTTCACTCGTTATGGATGACAGAGAAGAAGGTGGATACCTCTTCTTTCTTTATCAGGCGTGTAATCCACAATGGATAATCGAATTTCAATACACACAAGAGTTTTCTGAGGAGGAATAGACTTGGGTGATCGCCAAGGCCTTCCCCTGCCAAAGAGGCCGTATACTCTCCATATCATTTTGGTAGGAGCATCACATCCTGGCAATCTAGGAGCAATATGCAGGAGCATGCTAAACTACGGTTTTGATTCTCTGCGCTTGGTCAATCCTGTTTGCTCGCCCGATGATATTGAGGCACGTAACAGAGCTAAACATGCAGGTAGAATCCTTGATTCATGTCAAGTTTATTCATCGCTTGAGGAAGCAACTTCTGATTGTTCGCTTACAGTAGGCACATCAGGAAAACGCGAAGTTGGGAGTAAAACGACATTTCGCCATTTCATGTATCCTTGGGAATTTGTCAAACGCCTTGAAGATTTTAGTGAATCAGTGTCACTTATTTTTGGAGAAGAGGGAAAGGGACTTTCAACAGAAGACCTCGAAATATGTGACTTCTTGGTCACGCTTCCTACTTGGGAAGGTTACCCCATATCGAACCTCTCGCATGCAGTAAACACGTGCGTTTACGAACTCCATCGTTCAACTGTACTTTCAAATCAAGGGTCAGATCCAGGACTGCCTGACATTGTCCCACTGGAACGAAGTATGAATCCAACATTGAAAGGCATCTTGCGTCAAGGTATTGATGAGATGGGTCAATCCCTACCGGGTAATGAGGAAAGAAGGCAAAGTTTCTCTCACAGTCTGCGACGGGGCATTTTGCGTTCAATGCCGACCGAAGATGAAGCAACTCGGCTCATTGGCGGAATCCTCGATGCTACCACAGCACTCCAATACGTCGAAGGAAATGATGAATGGAAAAGTCAGCGACGTCGAAAAATCACTCCTTCAGAAGAAGAGTAGTCATGGAATCCAAGATGCTGTGCTTTTTGGTGTTTCACGAACATGCATTGCTATGAGTCGAAGCCTATTTCCATAAGCGGTTGCGATGTGTGGTTCAACTTGCTCAAACGCCCACTTGGCTAGATTTTCTGCGGTTGGAATAAATGGAACGACAACAGTTCTGTGTCCGTCACCCATTACCTCACATGCTTTACGTGCTTCTTTGTCACCCTCATAGACAACAAATGCATGATCGACTACATCATGGACATAGGTCATGAGGATGTCACTGACATCTGAAAAATCCATGAGCATTCCTTCCTCGCTTACACCCGATTCTTGAACAGTATCGCCTTCGATTTCTGCTTCAAATCGATAGCGATGCCCGTGCATGTGTCGGCATTTACTCTTATGATTTGGAACACGATGTCCAGTATCAGTTTCTACATACCTGCGTATACGTGTTGTCATTCTTCTCTCTCCTTGAAATCTATTGATGCTGAATTAATACAATATCGTTGGCCTCCAAATGCTCTCGGTCCATCATTGAAAATGTGACCAAGGTGAGCGTCGCATTTCGAACAACGAACTTCTATTCTTTGCATACCATGGCTGTTATCTTGAACATGTTTTATTCCAGCACGAGGGTGTTCAGTGTGGAATGAAGGCCATCCGCAACCTGAATCGAACTTCATTTCTGATGTGAATAGAAGATGATTGCAGCAAATGCAATAGTAATTTCCACTTCGCTTTTCATCCCAATATATTCCTGTGAATGCCCTTTCAGTTCCACTTTCACGAGTAACATAATATTGTTCTTCACTGAGTCTTTGACGGTATTCCTTATCTCTGTGATCCTTTTCAACTTCAAGAGCATTTGACAACACTTCATCCCACGAGGTTTGATACTCGACCGGATCTGCGAGGTCAAGCTTGTGGAAAGCAAGGATACGCTCAATATCAGCACCGCTTTTACCCGAACTTCGACCTTCGTTATCGGGGTTGTATGAAGTGTTCGTGTTTGCGAAGATCAGGTCAAAATTTAGACCGAGTTTATCCGTTGCATTGAGTGCATCTTTCAGTATTGTGACTTTATCTCCTTCCAGATACGGCAATTTGAATCCAACCTTTTCGCTGTCCCAATTTCCAGTTGCAAAAGCATGTTCAATTGCGTTGTAAAATTCTGGCCTGCAGTCAGGATAGATTTCATGGTCGCCGGAATGAACACCCAATGCAATGTCAACTTGACAATCCTCTCTTGATGCAACAGAGAGCGCATAGCCATACAGTATTGAGGCAAATATCGCATTCCTGTTGGGAACGACAGTCGCTTTCATCTGCTCCGCTTCATAATGCCCTTCTGGAATCTCTTCTCCACCTTCGATAAGTGCACTCTCAAAAATGCTCATTGCGCTTGTAAGATCAATTATTCTGTGAGTAACGTGAATATCTTGGGTTTGAAGATATTCAATGTTCAATTGAGCCCGTTCTAGTTCAATACTGTGCTTTTGACCATACTGATACGACAAACAGTCGACCTTGTAACCATCTGCAAGTAGTCGAGTTAACAATGCGGTTGAATCCATTCCTCCTGAGAGGGCCATTACTGCGCGTTTCATTAATCAACACCCATCCATTTATGTGTCTGAAGACTTAATCTCCAGGGAGGTGACTCTTTAACAACGGATTCAGTTAATGCGAAGTTTTTACCGTTCCATTCTACAGATTCAGAGTCCATATAGCAAGGTTGTAAAAAGTGGTGGGTGAAGCCATCGATTAACTCGTCGTAAATGGATAGGTCTTGACCGACATATACACACTTCAGTTCATCGCCCGTTTTTTGTCTTATCTTTACATTTGGATACATTTGGTCTTTCGGCGAGATGCATATCCAATCCAAGAGTCCCTCTGGGATGACGATTGTGCCGTTCGATTCGCATGAAAGCTGATACCCGCGTGCTTTGAACAAGCGATGCAATGGCCATAAGTCATTCAGCATAGGCTCGCCACCAGTGAAAATTATTCTTTTAGACGGATATTGCATGACCTCTCCCAGAATATCAATTGCTGACATTTCATCGAACTTTTCAAAATCAGTGTCACACCATTCACATTGGAGGTTACACTTCCCGAATCGTATGAACACATGTGGGATACCAGCATGCGCCCCCTCACCTTGGACCGAGTGAAAAATTTCTACAATTTTATACACCATTGCAAGGTCACTTGCCGAATCAACAGGTTCTGGACCAGACAATTCACATGCAGGTGACAACATCTCAATTACCTCACAATGGTCGAGCTTGAATCAACTGCATCAATTCTTGTCGCGGTTCAGCCTTTTCGAAAAATACGCCGCGCATTGCTGAGGTTGTCATTACTGAATTTTGTTTACGAACGCCTCTACATCTCATGCATCCATGCGACGCTTCGATGATGACAGCGGCACCAAGTGGATTCAAATATTTTTCAAGATCGTCAGCAACACCTTTGGTAATTCGCTCCTGATTCTGCAACCGATGAGCATGTGCATCGACAATTCTCGCTAACTTACTGATACCAACAATTCGGTCAATTGGAATGTATGCTATATGTGCTCTACCGCTAAAGGGTTGAAGGTGATGCTCACATGTAGAATGAAATTCAATATCCCTCAAGAGAACGATTCCGTCATATCCTTCACCGTTGAATGTGGACTGAAGGAGCTCTTCTGGGTCTGTTTTGTATCCTGAAAAAATTTCGTCCCACGATTCAATCACGCGCTGTGGCGTTTTTTCTAACCCTTCTCGCTGAGCATCACCCTCGAGGTATTCGAGTAATGTTTTCACAGCATCTTCAGCCTGAATTTTTGTCACCATCATCATCACTTCCTGCCATGACGAGCATCGATTTCGTCCAACTGATCTAACAGTTTCCTGCAAGCTGTGCGGACAGCATCAGCCAGACTGACGAACTTATGCTCATCTCCGACATGCTTTCGTAAGTCATCAACCAACTCCGCTGGCATATCCAATGATATCTTCGGCATAGTATGTCGTCCTACCAAGTGCATATAAATATTCTTAGAGTAATACTAGAGTAATATTATGGAAAGGTATGTTAATACGAATTAATCATACCATCTAACGCCAATGTTCAAAGAACCCCTTCGGTGCCATTATGCTGATGTCAACTCGTGCTGCTGATGCTTTCGCCCATCTTGAAAGTCTTCGAGACCCTACGATACATCGCGACACTATTGGTCTAAAAGACGAAGTCATCCTTCAATTCTTATCACATGATGATGGCCTTTCATCCGCTATCGTTGAAGCAGTTGAGCGTAGAAATTCACTTGCTGAGGAATTCGGAGACGAAATGATGTCCTTGCCTGAATCAGAATTAGTGAAGATCTTACAATCAGATTACATTAATTTTTATCCTCCAGCAACTGTCAATCCTTACGTCGCTCTCGCAGCACGTGGGCCATGGATTGTGACTACACATGGAGCGGTTCTCCATGACAATGGAGGTTACGGAATGCTTGGCAGTGGGCACGGTCCGTCTGACGTCATTTCTGCTATGTCCGGGAATTGGGTAATGGCGAATGTGATGACCCCTTCTTACAGTCACAAACGTCTTGCTGACCGCCTGCAACGCGAACTGGGCCACACCAGGGGTTCATGTCCATTCACCCGTTTCATTTGCATGAACAGTGGGTCCGAGTCCGTCACAGTGAGTCTGCGAATTGCTGACGTTAATGCACGGAAAATGACTGGACCCGGCGGTCGTCATGAAGGAAAAGAAATAATGCTGATGGCCGTAGAGAAAGCATTTCATGGTCGTACCGATAGACCTGCTCAAATTTCTCACTCTTGCAAAGCATCATATGACAAAAATTTAGCAACTTTTAGGGACCGTGAAAATCTCATTCTTGTTCCGGCAAACGACGTACCTTCCCTCGAAGCTGCTTTTGCCAAGGCAGAGGCTGATGGCCAATTCATTGAATTAATGGCAATCGAACCTGTTCAGGGAGAAGGGAATCCCGGATCATGTGTTGAACGCTCATTCTATGACGCAGCACGACGATTAACTCTGGAACATGGCTCGATGCTCTTGGTAGACTCCATTCAAGCAGGTATTCGCGGCCAAGGTTGCCTCTCAGTCATTGATTACGAAGGGTTCCAAGATGCTGAATGCCCAGATATGGAGACTTGGTCAAAAGCCTTGAATGCAGGGCAATACCCTCTTTCCGTTCTAGGTTTAAATGACCGTGCATCCGAAAATTATGTTGTAGGTATTTACGGGAATACGATGACTACAAATCCACGTGCCCTCGAAACTGCATGTGCAGTTCTTGATATGATTACACCCGAATTGCGAGATAACATTCGGGATCGAGGAGACGAATTTGTAGAGAAATTGTATTCACTCGCAGTTGAAATGCCCGGCATAATTACTCAAGTTCAAGGAACCGGCCTGCTTTTGAGTGCTGAACTTCAAGCGAAAAAGTATCCTGTCGTTGGGTTCGATGCAGTCGAAACATGGTGCCGTAAACACGGTCTTGGTGTAATTCACGGTGGTACGAACGCCCTTCGATTTACTCCCCACTTTGGCATCACATCTGCAGAGATTGATCTCATCATTGATGTTGTTCGTGATTCACTCAAACACTTTTCAATGGCTTAAGACAGTGATGTGACTATGTCTTCTCGGCTGAACTGCTTTGAGGCATAGTAGGCTGCAAGACTCGCATAAACTATGGATGAAACTGCCCAAATGATGACGTGTTCGGTAATTACTCGATTCATGAGTAATTCTCGTAGCGCAAGTAATATGTTGACAACTGGAATTGCAAACCAAAATCCTTCTATTCCATCCAAGTTAATCACTTGGGTAAACAGTGCCGGGAAAAGTATGAGCATGAGTGCTGGAGCCAATATCGAACCGGCTTCTTTTACGCTGTGTGAACGCATTGCTAAGGCGAGTTCAAATGCCACGACCATGATAGCAAACAACATGATGGCGAGGACAATAAGTAATATGGATGCAATTGAAAGTTGGGGCACTCCAATAAAACTCGATGAAGCCAGATAGCCAATTGCGAACAGCAATCCAAATATCTGTAAAAGAACACCTACGCCTGTGATTGTGGCAACAGCGAGCCACTTACCAAAAAGCAGTTCCATCCTGGTGCACGGCAAACAAAGAAGCGCCTCTAATGTACCTCTTTCCCGTTCACCTGCTGTCATGTCGATTGACGGTTGGATTGCGCTGGAATACGTCCAAATGGCAAGAACCAACGGAATGAAGAGTGACAATATCATACCTGATTGCTCACCTGTCGTCGCTACGTCACCTGCTGAAATCTCTCCATCCCAACGTAGCGGGTCAAGAGTTTCGTTAACGTCCAATCCACCCTGCTCTATGCGTTCTTTAATCTCAGAATTTTCCCACTCATTCAATACATTCAATATTCGATTTCGTGCTTCATTTGAACGTTCAGATGTAGAAAGGTGCAGAATAGCATACCCCCAAATATCATCATTCGATTCAAATCGAAGTATGGCATCTGTCGAACTGTTTCTTACTCGTTCAAGGTCTTGACCTGGTTCAGACAAATATGTCGTGTCAGGTAGGCTCTCAATGGTATAATTCATACCGCTCGTAGATATGTTATCTGCAAGATTTTCTGGCAATCCATCTGTCTGAATCACAATTGACAGTTCGAGCGCATCAAGTTCAGCGGCCTCAGATTCAAGTAGAACTGGGAACAATATGAACAGTAATGGGAACATCAAAAGTGGGATTACGATGATAGCGATGATGGTCCTCCAATCACGTGTAAATTCGACAACCTCTTTCTTTGCAATCGAGCGAACTCTTCGGAAACTCCCTTCACTCACTCTCCATCACCTCTTGACTAGATGGAGGGGTTTTAGGAGTGAACAACCTTCGCCACCAACCAGTAAATGCGCTTTCTCTTGCATTGTCTTCTTTCCTTGTTCGAGCTTGGTCCATAGTCAAAGATACATACGCATCTTCCAGCGATTCGGTTTCAGTATCATCTAACAATTGTTGGGGTGAGCCATCGGCTCTGATTTCACCGTTGTGAATAATGACAATGCGATCGCATACTTGTTGTGCTTCAGCTAATTGGTGGGTTGAGTAAATGACAGTACCACCTTCATCACGCAATTGGCGCACCAGTGCACGAACAGTACGAGCACTGGTAATGTCCAGTCCTGCAGTAGGCTCGTCGAGCAGTAGGATATTTGGGCCGTGGGCAAGTGCTCTTAGTAAGGCTGTTTTTTGCTTCATTCCACGTGAAAAACCCTTTGTGTGTCGTCCTAAATTGTCCTTCATGTCAAGATGTTGTGCGAATTTTTCTGTCCTCGCCCATGCGATTGAATCTTTCACCCCATGCATCCTGCTGTGATACCGTATGTTTTCCCAAGCAGTTAATCGAGAGTAGAGTCCGGTTGATTCAGGGACGACTCCCAATTCATGTCTCATATTCACTACGGGTTCACCGTTGCTCAAAACGACCGTTCCACTCGAGGGTTTATACACGCCAGCCATGAGCCGAAGCAGTGTTGTTTTACCCGCTCCATTACTCCCGACAAGCCCTACAATCTCTCCGGAATAAATTTCAAGACTAATATCTTGAAGAGCTTCAACTTCTGCGAAGTTCTTTGTTACTTCACGAATTGAAAGAAGAGATTTTGCCATATCATCCCTCATTGATAGACTGGGTAAGTTCGACCAATACTCCACCAGTCGATTTCGGGTGGACGAATGCGATCATTTTACCGCCTGAACCTTTTCTTGGGACCTCATCTATCATCGTAATTTTGTGTTCAAGAAGGTAGGCAATCAAGCCTTCAAGATCCCCAACTCTGAAACATAATTGCTGTATTCCAGCGCCTCGTTTCGAAAGGAATTTTCCAATTGGTGTATTGGCTGATGTCGGTTCAAGGAGTTCAATTTGAGTTGGATGATCGTCTTCACTCGAAGCGGATGTCGAGAAAAATCGAGTCGTCACTCCTTGGTCTTCAACCAATTCGTCATTCGGTTGTTCGATTAATCCAAGAAGCCTCCAAAATCTACTGCCATGTTCGAGTTCATCGACTGCAATCCCAATGTGGTCGATATGTATTGGTCCGAATTTCATTTCCTCACCTCAAAAACCACTTGGCGCCATCCATGTACCAAAAACGTCCTTCATCGCTGCAATTATTTCTCCTAGGGTACAATCATTGCGGACCGCGTCCAATACGAGAGGGAATAAATTATCATCGCCAGCAGCAGCTAATCGAATGGCTTCTAGGCATTTTGCTACAATTGCATTGTTTCGGATATTTCTCAATTCAGCGAGTCGGCGGCATTGAGATTCCCCAACTGTTGGGTCGAGTTTGAGAACCTCGGTTTCGGTTTCTTCATCCATGAGCCCATGATTGACACCAACGATTTTTCTTTTCTCTTGCTCGACATCATTCAAGTGCTGATAGGCCGCATTATGTATCTCTCGTTGCTGCCAACCTTGCTCGATTGCCTTCATAGAACCACCGAGCGATTCAATTTTGAGTATCTGTTCAAACGCGAGGTCGTGAATTCTTTGTGTTAGAGCTTCGACATGGTAAGAGCCACCAAGCGGATCGACAACATCGGCAACGCCGCTCTCTTCGGCAATTATTTGCTGGGTCCGAAGAGCAACAGTAGCAGATTTTTCTGTAGGCAACCCGAGTGCTTCGTCATAGGAATTCGTGTGCAAACTCTGTGTTCCACCACATACTGCGGCAAGAGCCTGAATGGTCACTCGGGCTATGTTGTTCAATGGTTGTTGTGCTGTCAAACTTACACCAGCAACTTGAGTGTGAAATCTCAGCATTGCTGATTTTGGGTTTTTGGGTTGGTAGCGAGAAGAGATTAACTCATACCAAAGAGTGCGCGCTGCTCTAAACTTTGCAGCTTCTTCAAAGAAGTCGTTGTGGCAATTAAAGAAAAAAGAAAGCCTCGGGGCGAAAGCATCGATGTCAAGGCCTTTTTCAACAGCAGCCTCCACATATGCAAGCGCATTCGATAAGGTAAAAGCAACTTCCTGTACTGCAGTTGAGCCCGCTTCACGTATGTGATACCCGGATATAGAGATGGTATTCCATTTCGGGACATTTTGTGCACAATATTCGAAAATGTCAGTGATTAATCGCATACTTGGTTCCGGAGGGAAAACATATGTACCCCTCGCAATGTATTCTTTCAATATGTCATTTTGAATTGTTCCAAGTACCTCATGCGACGACACACCTTGTTCTTCAGCAACTGCAATGTACATGGCAAGAAGAACCATTGCAGGAGCATTGATTGTCATCGAAGTGCTCACTTTATCCAATGGAATACCTTCAAGGAGTTGCCGCATGTCATCGAGCATTGATATTGAAACACCAACTTTTCCTACTTCGCCAAACGACATATCATCATCAGCATCTAGACCTAATTGGGTCGGCAAATCAAATGCCACTGAAAGACCTTTTTGACCTCTTTCGAGCAATAATTTGAATCTTTCATTGGTCGCTTTTGCACTTGAGAAGCCCGCATATTGACGCATAGTCCACAAACGCGAACGATACATTGTAGAGTGAATACCACGAGTGTAAGGAGGAGACCCGGCATCACCATTGTGAAGAGGTTCTGCCCCAACTTCGTCCAGCGTCTCATGGGTACTCTGTAAATCCAAATCCAGGCCGCTCAGTGTCTTCCAGTCTTCCTTGCGTTGACTGACCATGTACTGTCCATGGCGAGGGGCTTCATCAAGACTCCCACGTATCAGTGTTGTTCAGAACCATCTCGGCCATGAGCATGTCCGTGTGAAACTTCCTCATCTGATGCTTTGCGCAGATCAATAATCTCTACAGCAAACGTAAGTGATTTCCCAGCAAGTGTGTGATTGAAATCTGCAGTAATGTATTCATCTGAAAGGTGGACTATAGTGAATGGTGAAGGGCCGTGTGGCATTTGTGCAACTAATTGCAAGCCCTCGGTCAACTTCGCTTCAGATTCCAATTGAGCAAATTGTTCACGAGGTATCTGAAGAACTCCAGCCTCGTCTCTATCACCATATGCGCGTTCAGCAGACAATGTGAATTCTCTCTTTTCGCCAACTTTAGCACCTAGAATCTCTTCTTCAAAACCCGGAATCATTTGCTTGTGTCCTACCAGAAATGTCAACGGTTCTCTACCCTCGCTGCTGTCAAAGATCTCACCATTTTCAGGTAATGTTCCGGTATAATGCACGCTTGCTACTGTGTTTTCGCTAACTTCTAATTCTGTCATAATTTCACCTTCTGGTTGTCATTCGGGTAACTAAATCTCTCAGTTTGTCTGCAACTTCGCGTGGCAGTATTTCTTCATCAACTTTGAGTTCAATAAATTCAAGTGCATCAGTAACGCCCATTCGTTCACCTTTTGCCCAGACTTGACCGAGCACATTTGAACGGTGCTCTTGGGCTATTGAATCATCATCAAGAAGATCACGTGCGGCATATTTGTACTCGAGATACTTTTGGCGGTTGAGCTTCTTTTCTTGCTTTTGCCGTCCGCCACCTTTCTTATCACCTCGACGCTTTCTACGTCGACGGTCTGAAGATTGTTTGGCAACTTCTGTTTGAATAGTTTTAAACACGTCATTTCGAGACTTTTCAGATTTGTTTGAGACGTCTTTGGATACGGCTTGAACGACGTCTACTAAACTTTTCTCAGCCGATACAAACTCAATAGCTGGTTCAGGTTCAGTAATTTCAACTTCTGCCTGAACTTCAACAGCATCGACACGCTGAGCCTTTGCATTCTTTCTCGATTCTTCTGATTTGCGACGTAATTCAGCCATACGGTCTTCTCGCGAGGCTTTTGGAACAGAAACTTCGGCTGTTTCAACCGAATTCGTGAATGTTGGTTTAGCGACGGTTTCGACTGGCTTTTTGCCTTCTTCCACTTGGGGCTTCGATTCTTGTGTTCCGAGTCTGTTTAGGGCTTCTTGTCGTCGTTTGGCCAGTTCATTATGAGCGATTTTGGAATCTTGTTGAGGTCGAGGGGTTGGTCGTTGTGCAGGAGCATTTCGGCGTTGACTTTGTGAACGCTCATTCATTCGCTTATTCCGTTGTGCACTTGCATCACGGGCAAAGGGGTTGAATGGTTCATCTTTTTTACGCCGCTCGCCGCTAATGTTCAGTTCCCCCAAACTCTTCTCGCCATTGACTCCTTAAAAACAATTAGCGTTCAATCAAACATTAAACGGCCCATGTCACTTGAGTTTGGTCAGTACGTAGATACTGGTCGATGGCGCTTTCTTGAAGGGTTGTGATCCTTCCTTCTTTAAGTTCGATGTATCCCAAAAGAGCGATCATGGTACCATTATCGATGCAATACATTCTGGGTGGTGCATGTGATGAGGACTCCCTTTCCTCTGTCATTTGCTCACACATCGTACGCAATCTAGAGTTGCAAGCGACACCACCGCCAAGCAGAAGTTCTTTCTTACCCGTGTGAGAAAGTGCGCGTTCGGCAATTTCGACGCATGCTGCAAATGAATGTTCTTGGAGCGACCAGCAAACTGCACCCAGTTCAGCACCATTTTCAATCAGCCTTTGAGCAGCCGTCATTACGCCGGAAAAGGCGAGGTCCATGCCTCGAACTGCGAACGGTAATTCGAGCCCGTCCAGTGTTGGATTTTCTTGTGTACTGAGCCATTCTGCGGCCAATTTTTCAATCACTGGACCTCCAGGGAACGGGATTCCTTGGGCCCGTGCGAATTTGTCAAGCATGTTTCCAATGCCGATGTCGAGTGTTTCACCGAGCACTCTGTAGCGCCCCTCAAGGTGGGCAATGACTTGGGTGTTACCTCCCGAAACGTAGAGTA
The DNA here is from genome assembly GCA_902520595.1 of uncultured Candidatus Poseidoniales archaeon. GTDB lineage: Archaea > Thermoplasmatota > Poseidoniia > Poseidoniales > Poseidoniaceae > MGIIa-L1. Next base: position 15,196 of record CABYOM010000010.1, read on the forward strand.
AAACCGGATCATTACAGCCACATTGTTGGCGTCCAATTTCAATATGAGCCACACAATGGTTAACGCCGATGAGCGGTACTTCTAATCGGCTTGAAATGCCACGAGCAATAGCTGCTCCAACACGTAAGCATGGACCCAAACCTGGTCCTTGTGAATAAGACACTGCACCAATATCACGTGGATTTAATTCATATTTTTCGAGGAGTGTTGAGAAGAGAGAGTTGGCTATATCTTTGTGGTGATCTGCTGCCTCACGTGGGTGAATGCCACCTTTATCCGGTCGCACTGTATCAGATATTGCAGGATAAGGAATTCCCATTTTATCGACCAATCCGAACGAAAGCGTGTGTGCTGTCGATTCGATGCCGAGCGTCCAAAGTGTCATCTCAATCATACACTCCAGAGAGCCATTGTTCTTCAACCCTCAGCATACAGGATGTCATATGCGGACCGTATATGTCAATGCTGGTCCAATGGCTCATCTCTCTGGCAAAGGGCCACTCAAAGGGCATTCCATGTTTGATGTTGACGCATACGTTTCAGCCAAAGGCATGGGATTGGTAGTCATCGATGATTCCATTGAATCGATTTCCCCTTCAGAGGAGTTAATCTCGGAATATGGTCGACCAGATGTTCAACAATCACCTGGTTCTGAAACTCAAGTCATATCATTAAATGGAAATGCCGTTATACCCGGGTTGGTTGATGGCCACACCCATTTATTGTGGGCTGGAGATCGTTCGCGAGAACTCTCTTGGCGACACGGTGGAAAGTCATACAAAGAGATTTCACAAATGGGAGGCGGTATACAAGACACCGTACGCTCAACGGCATCAGCATCTGATGAGCATTTACTCAAGCTCGGATACTCGAGAATGCGTGCTGCACTGAGAACAGGTACTACGCATCTAGAAGTTAAAAGTGGGTACGGCCTTACAACTGATTCGGAAATGAGATTGATGGATATCGCTTCGAAACTAAAATCGATGGAACACTTGCCATCAATGGATTTGACGTGGCTTGGAGCGCACGATACACCGCCGGGGATGAATACAGATGAGTATGTTGAGCAAATCCTTTCAGAACAATTACCCCAAATCGTTGAGCAAGGACATGCTCGGTCTGCTGACATATTCTGTGAACCTGGATGGTTCAGTACTGAACACTCCGAGGATATACTGAAGTCTGCACGTGAAAGTGGGCTTGAGTTAAGGATGCATATTGATGAGTTCGTTGACGGTGGTGGCGGAGATCTTGCTGCTGAATTAGGCGTCACAACTGCAGACCATGCATTTCATAGCAACATGGATTCAAGAAAGAAAATGAATACGGCGAAGGTCAATACTGGATTTTTGCCGGGGACACCCTATGCATTGGGTACGCAATGGCCAGATTTCAACAGAATGATTGAAGAACAGTTCACTTGGAGTATAGCAACAGATTTCAATCCGAATTGCAAGATGTTGAGTTTACCCTTCATGGGTTCACTGTTATCTCAACGTTGTTCAGTCCACCCACTCGCCTCACTGGTTGCTGCAACGCGCAACCCCGCAGAAACTACTCCTCATTCTTCTGGGAAAGCGCATGGAAGATTGGAACCAGGCGCAGTTGCAAACTTCAATGTCATTGATGGACCCTACTGGGAGGCATGGTGTTTGCAACCCTCGCACACTCCATTCGTTTCTACATGTATTTCTGGCAATCTCATCCATCATTGATTTAAGATTATGTATCTTTGGAAAAGTAATTACTAATTTAATGTTCTAAGAAGTGATAAAATGAAAATCAATAATGTACTAATCGAAACTGTGGTCTGTTCAGGGGCATCTGGGAAGGAAGCTAGGTTCAGAAGGATGCTGGAGGTTCGGCAAGAATTCAAACGTCGGCAAACTGGGTGTCTCGCAGCGTGGATTGCACCATCAACTGACGGACATGGATTATTTCTCGTCCACTCAGTCTTTACAGATCAAAAGTCATGGAAGAGAATTTCTGAAATGATTGTCAAGAAGCTTGATACCAAAGATGGTGGACTTGAAGGAGTAATCGGTGGCCCACCACTTGTCGGATTATTCGAATCTCCTCTCGAATCGCTTAATCTTTCTACAACTTCTGAAAACGAGTGAAATACCGCATCCTGTTGTGTCGCATAATGTATGTTATACGACATTGGAGTAAAATGTACCGATTAAGAGAAACCTCATTCAAAGAAATATGCTTCGCAGTAGCCCGTTTGCAGTCATGAATAAATCTCAGAGTGCTAAGTTTTGGTAAAAATCCACTCCAAGTAGGGGGGTTTGAGGCCAAAACTGTGAATTTTTGATAGCTACTCAATTGATACGCGCATTATAGAAGATTCTAAGTCAAGAGGCCGGCTGGAACAAATGATTCACATGGCTGTAGTAGAAGGATTTTGTTTGAAATGCAAAACCTATGGGGCGATTAAGAATGGTCAACTCATTAAAATGAAGAATGGGCGTACACGAATGGCCGGCGTCTGCTCACAACCTGGATGCACCGGTAAGATTTCGAAGATCGTAAGTTGAATCGAATTCCTCTCACCGATGCGGTTTAATACACCGTTTCTGTCGGAGGAATACCTAGGGCTCGTGGTCTAGGGGTTTATGACGTCGCCTTGACATGGCGAAGATCGAGAGTTCAATTCTCTCCGAGCCCACCACTCTTTCTTCAACAATGAAATATGCATAATCACTATTTGTAAAGTGATTAAAGTTTTGTCTGTTTGAAAATCGAATCTCCAAAAATCATTGACTGAGGTCTTCAGGATCAGGGAGATTCAAATCCTCTGGAACAATGATTGCCAAAGGTTTCTCATCTTCATCATTCATAGTGAAATCCGTTGAACCACCAGACCAGGAAGAAATTTCTTCGCTCTCTTCAAATTCTTCTTCAGGTATGGCGTGACTGTCTGATAAAGAGTAAACGGAAGGGTCGATAACTTCACGTTCAAGGATTGTACTGGGTGGTGGCGCTGCCCGCTCCTCTAAGTGAACTCCAGAATGAAACGTCCCACATTCAGAACAGCGAACACTTCCGACCTGTTCTATACAACCGCAAACAGGGCATGAAGCATACCCCTTCAGTGTGGCTAAAGGGTCACCCTCGGACAAGGTATCACTCCACGAACATGTCTTCCTGGTATCCAGTAACAAGGTCGCCAGTGCCGTCTTCTTCAATCGTTACTGTTTCTTCATCATCATCAAATTCGACAATAACTCCGAACACTTCCTCGTCTTCAAAGGTTAGTCCAATGTGTGAGCCAATGTCGATTTCATCAACTTCATCGTCATCAGAATCATCCTCTTCATCCGACTCTTCATCGTCCATTTCTTCTGAATAGTCTTCAGAATCTTCTTCATCTTCTGATTCCTCTTCATCTGTTTCTGGTTCGCTGATATCCTCTTCCGCGTCCTCGTCTTCCGACTCTACGGAACGTGCTTCATCAGCATCGTCAACGACTTCTTTCATTGCCTTTGAACGAGCTCGCCAACCGGGGACGACTACAAAGTGCATAACCATTGAACCTATCATTCCCACAGCACCCAGTGCCATGAAGAGCAAACCATCCCAATAGAATCCAGCAGGCATAGAAGTGTCTTCACCAGCTAAGGGTGTAAGGGAATTCTTACACTCTCCAACTTGAATTTCTGCATCACAGGGGTAGATGTCACCTTCTTGCCAATCGAGGTATCCGAGCTTCGAAGAAGTCTCTAATTCAACATTACCGCCACTGCCATCAACACTGAGTGGACCTATGCCGCCCAAGCCATTGATGACCCAGAGCGCGATGAACAGTCCAAATGCGAAGTGGATTAATGGCCAATAAACGTCATTCCATTGCTTGCCCATCATACTGCGCTGCAAATCTGTAGGGAATGTTTTGTCTTTCTTTTTCGATAGACGTGAATCGTCGTCAATTGCTTCATCAACATCATCTAAGGATTCCAAGGCAGAAACAAATTCTACGATATCAATAGATCCATCGTCATCACCATCAGTATTGACCAGGAATGATTCAATGTCTTTCGAGGAGACTCCCCTGTCAATAAGGCTCTCTATCGTCGAAGTAAATTCCTCGACCGAGACAAAGCCGTTGCCATCCTTGTCAAGGGAATTAAAGAATTTGTTTGGAGAATCACCTTTCTCATCCATAGCATTGGATATAAGTTCCAAAAGGGATTGTGTTTCGAATTCTTCAACATCAAGATCTTCAATCATGTCATCGAGGTTTTCGATTTCTTCATCCTCTTCTTCAGACTCGTCATCATCGTCTTCGTCATCATCGTCATCACCATCGTCTTCGTCATCATCTTCAGACTCGTCATCATCGTCTTCGTCATCATCCTCAGAATCATCGTCTTCGTCATCATCTTCAGACTCGTCATCATCGCTTTCATCATCAGATTCTTCTTCGTCAGACTCATCCTCTTCAGAATCTTCTTCAGGAATGGTATCAACATCTTTTGAATCACCATCGGTAGTAAGACGCTCACCGGTGATCGTGAAGTGTAATTCTTGGAGGTCAATCAATCCATCACCATCTTCATCGATAGTTTCGATTAATCTTTCAACTTGAGAAGGGGGTAGGTCTGCTAAATTAAGGCTCAATAACCCCGATTTGAGTTCTGATGAGTCGATACGTCCATCGTCATTCGAATCGAATTTCCTGAAGAGAATTGGAATCGAAATTCCAGTTTCGTTCAACCATTTGCGCAGTACTTCAACAACATCATCTGCAACAAATATTGTGCCGCAGTGAATACATTTTGTTGAGTCGAGAGGTACAAGTCCTCCGCAAGCACCGCACTCACCAAGTGCTTCATCTGATACACCAGAAAACGACACACCACACTCTGCGCAGTTTTCAGAATTTAGCGGAACAATCGCTCTGCAAGCGCCACATTCAGCCATTGCGATTTCTTCATTCGTCTCTTCGGACATTTCCACACCTGTTATCCCCAGCGCATCGTCGGATATAATGATTCATAGACTTTGAACGATGAACTCTACTTAACAGGGCGACTCATGAGGGGTGGAATTATCGAAAAAGGTCACATTTACACCACTGATTTTGATTCAGACGAAGAAGTACTTTCTTGGATTGATCGTCAGAGTCAGATGAAAGAAGAACACATACTGCTTTTTTCGCGTTTACCCCACAGACGCCTCCTCGAGCACATTGACATCAATGCAGTAGAAGCCTACTGGATTTCAGAAAGAGTAACTGATGGTGCCATTTTACCTGAAATGGATAGGATACTTGAGATCATACTCAATCATCTTTCAAACCACACAGGAATCGTCGTTCTCGAAGGCCTTGAATGGCTTGTAACCAAAAACGGCGAGGATGCATCTTTAGCATTTGTTCGCAAACTTAGAGATTCAGTCCATAGGAGCGCTTGGTCGATTGTTTTACCTATTCGCGCACTCGCTTTTGAATCACTCTGGCTGGCCCGTTTACGGCGTGAAGCTCCATCAATTGAATTGCCAAAGCCAGAATCTGAATCGGAAATGGTACAATTTGCGGACGATGATAGAGAAAGTGAAGAGGCCGTTAGGGGAGTTAATATTGAACCACTCGAGAAACTCCAAGATGGTGCACCGCAATTGATTATCCTGACACGACTACCGCAAGTAGGTTTTACTGAATCGCTGTTGCGAAAGAGAATACTTCAATGGAGGAGGATGGGACTTGATGTTTCTGAAGTTGAACCAGCCTTAACAATGGAAAATGAAGATGCTTACGCGCTGTATGCTGCAGTTGAAGAGAAAGTTCGCAGGGCTGTAGACTTAGAGCGCCATTTGGATCAACTGGCTGGCTCAATATCTGCAACTGATGAGGCGACTTCTCGATTTCGAATCCGTCAATTAACTGGTTTAGATGAGTTGGAACAACGTTTGTATGGGCTCTAACGTGGAAGACGCCCTACTTCTGCTTCAATCCGAGCTAACCACTTACTGTCAAGTAATTCGTTTGCAACGGCAATAAGTTCTGAACTTGTGCTTCTGTCACCATCAAGAGGTGGGACAATTGCCCTCACCCTCTGCTTCAAAGCGAAAACATGTTTCGAAGGTTCGACATCATTGAATTCCAGAGCCTCGCAAGCAATGACGAGTTCACAAGCTATGATTTCCGCAATCCTCTTTGTAGCTTGTAGAAGATTCCAGCAGGCAGTTGCGCCCATACTTACGTGGTCTTCTTGTCCAGCAGAAGTAGAAGTTGAAAACACCGCTCGGGGGGCTGCGTGACCGTGCAATTCAGAAAGAGATGCCCCTGCAACGTATTGAACAATCATCAATCCGGACTCAAGACCAGAATCTTTCGCTAAAAATGCTGGTAATTTACTCCTCGCTGGGTCAAGAATCTGATCAATTCGTCGCTCAGAAATTGAACCGAGTTCAAACAATGCAGAAACCATCGAATCAGCAGTTAATGCCAAAATTTCACCGTGAAAATTTCCTTGAGAAATGACTTCATGGGATCCTGGATTTGACAAATCTGGGAAAATTAAAGGATTGTCAGTAGCGCTGTTGAGTTCAATACTGAGCGTATTTTGAAGAGCACTCAAACGCTCGTGAATTGCTCCATGAACTTGAGGTGCACACCTGAACGAATAAGCATCCTGAACTTGGTCACAGTCAGAATGGGAATCTATGATTGGTGACTGATGCAGTATTTGCCGAATTCGTTGAGCTACGAGAATTTGCCCAGGGTGGGGTCGTGCATCATGGACTCTGTGATCGGATGGTTTGACACTTGCCTTTCTTGCTTCAATGGATGTACACAATGCAAGATCGGCATAAACCAGTAAGTCTGCTATTTTCTGTTCTGCAAGTGCGAGATAACTGCACATTTGACTTGTTCCGTTAATTAACGACAATCCATCCTTAGCACGCAATTCTAGAGGGATGAGACCGTGTTTGGAAAGTTGGTTCATAGTAGGCTCAACCCCACCATCAGCCAAAACCTGTCCTTCTCCAATCAAGCTGAGCGCCATATGTGAAAGAGGCGCTAGATCTCCACTCGCTCCAAGGCTACCAATACGTGGAATGGCTGGAACAATATCATAGTTGAGGAAGTCGATCAATTGCTTCAAAACATCAGGATGGACCCCTGAATTACCTTTTGCGAGGGAATTGATTCGAACTGCCATCATAGCGCGAACAGACTCCTTTGACATTAATTCACCAATTGCAGTTGCATGTGAACGAATGAGATTTGTTTGTAATTGCGATAGATCTTCAGATGAGATTCGTTGGTGTACGAGTGCTCCAAAGCCAGTATTAATGCCATAAACCGTCTCATCGTTTGCGAGAATCCGTTCGACTACAGATCGTGCAGCATGGACACGCGGCATTGCATTATTGGAAAGGGCAACTCGAGCATCACCGGTGGCGATTCGAATGACTTCAGAAGATGTTAGTGTATATCCGTCAAGCGCAATCACTGTCATTTTTAATCCTCCTCAAATAAACTCTTGAGTAAATGTGCGTCCATGTGATTTGGAAGAGTGACTTGTAGCAAAGGATCTGCATCCATCGCCCTCTTAATCGCAAATTCTGCGCCAGAGTTTCTCGCCCATGCTCTTCGAGCAACTCCATTATTGACATCCCATTGCAGCATTCTTTGCAATTTAATCTCACACTCTTCACTACCATCCAATAGCAATCCAAATCCGCCATTGATGACTTCACCCCAACCGACTCCACCGCCGTTATGCAGACTAACCCAAGTCGCACCTCTGAACGCATCACCGACAAAATTGTGAACGGCCATATCAGCGGTAGTGATAGAACCATCTCGAATATTAGCAGTCTCTCGGTATGGACTATCGGTACCAGATACATCATGGTGGTCCCTTCCCAGAACAACTGGACCTGATATGCGACCTGATTGAATTGCAGAATTCATAGCAGAAGCAATTCTTCTACGTCCTTCATCATCAGCATAGAGTATGCGAGCTTGACTACCTACAACCATATCATTCTCTCCAGCGCTGCGTATCCATCGGATATTATCGATCATTTGCTGTTGTATCTCAGGTGGAGATTCACCAAGCATTGCTTCAAGAACTTCACAAGCTATTTCATCTGTAATTTTCAAATCTTCCGGGTCGCCCGAACAACAAACCCAACGGTATGGTCCAAAACCATAATCAAAACACATTGGACCCATGATGTCTTCAACATAACTCGGATACTTGAAACGACCATCGTCGGCCAAGATGTCTGCTCCAGCACGACTTGCTTCGAGTAAGAACGCATTACCATAATCCCAAAAATACATTCCATTCTCCGACATTGTATTGATTGCACTGGCATGCTTGCGAAGAGTTGAACGAACTTCATCAGCAAATTTTTCTGGGTCATTTGATAACATTGATGCAGCCTCATCATACGAATATCCAACTGGGTAATAGCCACCTTGAAAGGGATTGTGAAGGCTGGTTTGATCACTACCTAAGTCGACTCGAATACCTCGCTCAACTAACCGCTCCCACAATTCAACAATATTGCCAATATACCCAATAGAAAGGGGTTTTTTCTGTCCTGCAGCAGAAATCATTTGGTCAATAGCATCATCAATATCCTCGCTGACGGTTGAGAGCCAACCTTGCTGGTGACGTTTGTATGCAGCGTGAGCATTCGACTCGGCAACAATGCACGATGCTCCTGCAATTACTGCCGCTTTGGCTTGTGCCCCAGACATCCCGCCAAGCCCTGAAGTGACAAAAGTCACGCCGCCCAACCCTTCATCAGCATTGAGCCCAAGGTGTGCCCGTGCTGCATTAAGTAAGGTGATAGTCGTGCCATGGACTATACCTTGAGGGCCGATATACATGTATGAGCCAGCAGTCATTTGGCCGTATTGGGTGACACCTAGCGCATTGAGGCGTTCATAATTATCTTGGGTTGAGGCATTGGGGATCATCATTCCATTTGTGACAATTACACGTGGTGAATCAGGCGATGAAGGGAATAGGCCTAAGGGGTGTCCCGAATACATAACGAGAGTTTGATGATCCGTCATTTTGCTCAAGTATTCCATAACCAAACGGTATTGTGCCCAATTCTGGAATACCGAACCATTCCCTCCATAGGTGATAAGTTCGTGAGGGAATTGGGCAACAGCAGAATCGAGGTTGTTTTGAATCATCAACATAATCGATGCTGCTTGTTGTGAGTGGGCAGGATAATGTTGAATTGGGTGAGCTTTCATCTCGTAGCCTGTCGGTCGATATCGCCACATTATAATGCGGCCAAATGAGTTGAGTTCTTCTAAAAACTCCCCTGCTAAAGTTGCATGTTGTTCAGCGGGGAAATATCTCAGTGCATTCCTTAACGCCAATTGTTTTTCAGAAGCAGTCAATACTTGACGTCGTGGAGGTGCATGGTCAACAGTATCGTCCCAATCAGGCATCGACGGGATAATTTTAGGGATGCCTTCGCCAATCAGCTTCAATCCAGAGACTGATGACATATCCGCCATGATTGTCCCTTGCAGGCGACGCCCTTGAGTATTTTTATCGGGAGTTCTCCATACACCTCATGTTCATACCACCAGGTTGCGAGAACTTGGTCTCCATAAAGTGAAGATTAAACCAGATAGAATCATCAGAAGAGCGAACGCTTGGAATCCGTTTTCAAGGGATAAATATCGATTTTCGAGAAGATATCCGGCTGAAGCACTTGAAACAGAAAAAGCGAGCGACATGATGAGCATGTCGATTGAAAACACCCTCCCACGAATTTCATCTTCAACCCACATTTGAGTCAATATGGTCGATAAAACCCAATTAGCACCACTCGCAGAGTGAGCCAGCATAACCAAAAATACAGTCAACCAGACATTCACTCCGAGTGTGAATCCTACAAAGAAGTAGAAGAATCCTGAAATCATAACAAGTACGCCAACTAAAAGTGGCCATCTTTCTTCATTGGTAAGGAATTTTCGAGCAAGTATCGGTCCAGTTCCGGTACCAATTCCGCGAGCAAAGAAAAACAACCCGAACCCAAGCGCCACACCAAAACCGTCAACATCGGAACCTGCAACGACGAGGAAAACGCCTGCTAAACCACCACCAGCGATATTCCATGAGGCTTTGGCAAAAACAATTCGAAGAAGTCGCGTCTCCTTTGAAATCCGTTTCCAACCTTTACGAATATTCGAAGCTGCAGTGGAAAATAAGGAACCTTTGAGGTCATCATCAAAAGTCTGTGGGATTGTCAATGGAGCGAGAAGAATCGCACTGATGAGGAATGTAAACGAATCGATGATGAATGCGGCATCAGTCCCATAATACTCGACAACAATTCCACCAATCATCGCCCCAAGACAAAGTGCTGTTGACCAAGATGCAGCATCCAATGCATTCGCAGTCGATAAGTGCTCCTTTGAAACAAGATTAGGTAATGCAGCCCTCTCAGCAGTAACATAGGCTCCGTGGAGCAGCATCATTATCCCAGACAATCCAAGCATCCAAGCGATGTCTTCGGGACCATCCACAGCAAGAAAGCCAAGTGCTAAAAAGACCTGAAGTATGTTCGACCACATCATTATTTTTTTGCGATCGTATCTGTCAGCGAGTAAACCGCTGATTGGTTGTAGGAGTGCAAAACACAGCATGCGCACAGTGAATAATATGCCAAGAAGAAATTCCGACTCAGTATATTTGAAGATGAGCAAAAACAATGCAATGGTGTTGAACCATTCACCAAGCATCGAAATAACAGTAGCGGACCACAATCGTCGGTATTTTGAATTGGTTCGTATGAGTTCCCAATAACCGATATTTTTCATTCTTCTTCAGCTCCTTTCTTCTCGAAAGGTTCAGACTTGAGCGTAACTTCAATCCACTTTGACGTTGGTGTGTTCGAGATTCTAGCAGTGGAATTAAGTGGGACAAGGGAATTTGCTTCAGGGAAATATGTTGCTATATTTTGACGAGGTATGTCGTATGCTACAAGAACCCAATCAGACGATGTCCTCACTTCACCATTGAAATGGCTGGATATTGATACGATTTGGCGATTTTTCCAGCCTCGTTCGGCCATGTCAAGCGCATTCATCAAAACTATTCTTCTGTTACCACTGATGCCTCGGTAACGGTCATGTACATCATAAATCGTCGTGTTGTACTGATCATGTGAACGAATTGTCATCATGATGTACCTGTCTTTCGGAATGGTGACATTCGGTAATTCATGGGTTGTGAATTGAGCTTTGGAGGAAGGTGTATCGAACGTTCTTGAATCGCGTGGGGGGTTAGGGAGAAGAAATCCATTCTCTTGACGGACGCGTATATTATAATCGTGAAAACCGGTTAAGCATTGTTCCATCAAGTCACGAATTCGATCATAATCATCAGTGAGTTCAGGCCAATTCAGAGGTGAATCTTCAAACAAATGGGTCGAGAGGTTTGACACAATCCACGGTTCGCTCCTCAGGTGTGTCGATGCGGGTTGAAGGCCACCGCGTGAACGGTGGACAACACCCATGGAATTTTCAACTGTGACAAATTGTTTTCCTGAACGCTGTACATCAAGTTCAGTCCGTCCAAGGCAAGGTAGTATTATTGCCTCTTTTCCGGTAACAAGATGGGAACGGTTGAGTTTGGTCGAAACTTGAACCGTTAGACCAACATTTCGCAAACCCTCAGCGGTTGCAAAAGTATCTGGGGTGGCAGAAAGAAAATTGCCGCCCATGCAAAAGAAAACATCGACTTTCCCCTTCCTCATAGCATGAATGGCATTGACGACATCATAGCCGTGCTCCTTGGGAATGGTTATGTTCAATCCCTGTTCCATTTTTTGAAGAAAGGATTCAGGGGCTGATTCCCAAATCCCAACAGTCCGGTCACCTTGCACATTCGAGTGCCCACGGACAGGGCAAAAGCCTGCCCCAGGGCGCCCGACGTGGCCGCCCATCAACAGCAGATTAACAACTTCCTGAATGAGCGAAACACCATTTGGTTGCTGCGTCAGACCCATAGCCCAACAGGCGATTGTTGCCTTAGAATTCGATAAAACTTGGCCTACCTTTTCAATTTGGTCTCGGCCAATGCCTGAATCTCTTTCAATTGTATGCCAATCGATTGAAAGTGCTTTTTCGAGCATCGAATTATAACCTTCTGTTTGGTTATCAATGAATGCTTGGTCAAGGCCGCCATATTGGGAATGAACTTTGATAAATCCTTTCAGCAATGCAGCATCACCTCCAATACGCACAGCCAGATGGTAATCTGCAAGTTTCGTAGTTGAAAAATTCAACTTCATGTAATCTTGAGGATGTTTGAATCGTTCAAGACCAGTTTCTGGTAAAGGATTGATATGGATAATGGTCGAACCTTTCAGTTTCGCATCACGTAGAGCAGTGAGCATGCGCGGATGATTCGTTCCGGGGTTTTGACCAATAACCAGAATGACATCTGCTTGATTAAAGTCTTCAAGATGTACTGTACCTTTGCCGATACCGATAGTAGGGCCTAGGCCTTTACCACTGGATTCGTGACACATGTTCGAGCAATCAGGGAGGTTGTTTGTCCCAATACTGCGCACCATTGCTTGGTACAAAAAGGCGGCTTCGTTACTTGTCCTCCCAGAGGTGTAGAATACTGAGCGGTCAGGGTGGTCCATCGAATGTATTTTTGATGCAATGTGTTCAAATGCCTCTTCCCAAGACAACGGTGTGTAATTGGATGAATCTTTTTTGAGGATCATTGGATGGGTTAACCGACCTTGCTTGTTAAGCCACATGTCACTCTTTTCAGAAAGTTGATCGATGCTGTGTTTTGAGAAAAATTCCGGAGTCACTCTCGCTGTCATCGCTTCATCAGCGACAGCCTTTGCTCCATTTTCACAAAATTCGAATTGTGTGCGGTGTTCGGGGTCTGGCCAAGCACATCCTGGGCAGTCAAATCCGGATTTCTGATTCACCATTGCCAGGGCTTTGACAGAGCGTTTAACGCCCATGTTTTGTATCCCGTGTTTCATCGAGGAGGTGACGGCAGGAATACCAGCTGCCAGCTTCTTTTTTTTCTTCAATTTTAGAGGGTTTTTGTCAGGTGGTGAGACTGAACGGGCTTGTTTCCTCATCCACTCACCAGTGTGTCGTCACATGGGGGGTTCTCAAGTGTTGTTGTTCGCATGATGCATGTGAAGGCCAATTCCGACGTTACTGTTTGGTTTCATAAATGAAAATATTCGCATCCCCAAGAGTCGAGCAGTGTCGGCAGCAAGTGTCGAGCATGCACCAATGCAGACGATGGTCCCAATACCTGCGCGTGCTGCTTTTGCGACGATATCCCAACCACAACGACCAGAAAGGAGAAGATATTGTTCAACAAAAGAATCACCCTCAATTAACGCCTTTCCGATGGATTTGTCAACTGCATTATGCCTGCCTATGTCTTCGGAAAGATGTTTTAGCATGGCACTGGGTGACCAAAGTGCAGCAGCATGCATTCCACCAGTTTGAGAAAAACCACTCTGATTCTGCTTCATTAAGACGAGTTGTTGGTGAATGAGGTCATGTGAAAAATATCCATGTGTGCCGCTGAAAGGTGCCAAGTTGTCTGAGAGTTCGTCGAGTCCGTCACTGTTACACGCTCCGCAAGACGAGGTGACAATTCTATCAACAGAGTGTTTTGGAGTCAATTTTTGATTAATGTAGAGGTTTATCGATCCTGTATCCGAAACTTTCTGAGAAATTTCAGCATTGCTATATTCGCCGTAACCTTCTGCGAGAGCATGTCCGATGAACAGTGCGTCAAGGTCGGTAGGGGTGCCTAGGAGGCTGGCTATTTTGTCAGAATTTGAGTAAAGGTGAATTAATGTCTCGGAGGCCAATGAATCAGAATCAACCGCTGTTTTGCCTTCGGAATAACGGTGAACTCCGACGCGACGGCTGTGGCCCATGATGAGGGATAGAGACTCATCTTGAAGTATCTTCGGAGTCATCAGGACGTTCAATGTCAAAAAATTCAAATTGCAGGTCTACTAATTCGGCACTGGTTTTCGCTTGAGCATAGGCTTCAAGAGGTTCTTTATTCAGTTCAAAAAAACGCTGACCCCAGCGAAATGCACCAAGAATCTGTTGTGCTTGCTTTTCTTCACCAACAAGGTAGAGGACAGTTGCTAGTGCTTCTGCAGTGGTCAAACGTCCAGGCTTGCCCCAGTTAACAGGGTTCGCTGCTAACAGCAGAGGTAACATTCGAGGAATTAAGCGAGTTTTTTTCATCACTTGTTGGACGCTTTCTTCAATGTGTGCCCAACTGCAATCAAGGCCTACAAGCGAACCTCCACTAATCAAGATTTTATGATCTTCAGGTCCGAAAACCTTTCCACACAACGGTTCAAGAATAATGCCTCTTTTAGGGGCTGTGTTGATGCGTTTGTGCAATTTCATATCACCACGTTTCGATGCAAGGACGGCGGTATTTTTTTTCGGATCGTCCTGCGCAAGCCAGATGGCATGAACGGAAATTTCGGGCATAAAATCACCGGATATCTTCCAAGTAGTCTCCAAGTGTCATTCCACGAGATGTTGAGGAATCAATGCGTCGTGTTTCCGATGGCGTTGATGCTACGAACAAGGTAATGGAAAGAACTCTTTCAAACTTCTTTAAGACAGAATCCGTTGGACGTTTACCGCTTTCTGCAGCTTTGATAATATTGACTGTTTCAGCCATGCGCTTTCCAAGTGTAGCCTGATTCCAACCCTTTGATTTACGTGCATTTAAAATGCGTTGAGAGAAATCCTCAGCAAGTTCTTTTTCGGCTTTAAGCATGATGTCTTTACCCTTCTTGCCCTTGGCAGAAAAGGAGGGGCGTGCTCTCATGTTTTGCGCTCGGGCTAGACCAGGTGCAGTTTCCTTAGGACCGAGATTCATTTTATCTGAGCAGCGAGAACACGCAGCAACTTCTGTCTTACCCATTTTGACGTGACGGACGCTGACTTTCATTGCACCGCATAATTCACAATCTGCCATACAACCAGCCCTCAATTCATGGTTGTGGTGACTGTCTTTGAAGCCTTCGGAACGAATAACTGCAATTTGTTTGAGCGACGACTTAACAAACTGTAGCCACGACGAGTGTTTGAGTGCAATGAGTTCAGATGTCGAAAAAAGCAACAACCCACTCACAGCAAAAACAGATGCTGAACTGGACAAGTTGGAGGAAGATTATCAAAAACTACTCGAGGTTTCTGAGAACTTAATCAATGAAAGATCCTATCTGGAAACTGAAATTCGAACTCTCAAAAAGCGTGCAACACGACTTGATGATGAAGTTCGTTTACTAAAATCACCTCCGCTCATTATCGGACATTTACAAGACGTTTTGGATGACAGGACTGCTATTGTGCGTTCATCGAACGGTACTGTATTCCAAGTATCTCTCAATCAAAGACTGGAGCCTGAAAAATTGAAACCTGGGACGAGGGTGGCGTTGAACCAAGATACATTAGCCGTCATTGAAGTCCTTCATGAGGCCTGGGACCCAATGGTGAGCGGTGCAGAGATGGTTGAGAAACCCGATATAACCTATGATTCAGTTGCCGGACTTGATGAGCAAGTCAAAACCGTCCGTGAAGCCATTGAACTACCGCTTCTTGAACCTGAACTTTTCGCCAAAGTAGGTATAACTCCCCCCAAGGGTATTCTTCTTGTTGGGCCACCTGGTTGCGGAAAAACATTGCTTGCAAAAGCAGTTGCCCAACAGACTGATGCGACTTTCATTCGCATGGTTGGCAGCGAACTCGCACAAAAATACATAGGAGAAGGTGGACGAATGGTTCGGGAACTCTTTTCCTTAGCTAAGGAGAAATCCCCGTCGATAATATTCCTCGACGAAATCGACGCCATAGGTGCGAAAAGGCTTGATGGTTCAACAAGCGGTGATCGAGAGGTTCAGCGGACATTAATGCAATTACTCGCCGAACTCGATGGATTTGATTCATTAGAAGATGTCAAAATTATTGCTGCAACAAATCGTCCAGATATTCTTGATGATGCACTTTTGCGACCAGGTCGATTTGATAGGATTGTTACTATTCCATTGCCAGACTCCGACGGCAGAAAAGCAATACTGAAACTCCACACCTCGAATATGTCGACCTCAAGGATACAACTGAAGGCAATTGTCGAAAAAACGGAAGGGTACTCAGGTGCTGAATTGAAAGCGACATGTGTTGAGGCGGGAATGATCGCAATTCGAGACAAGCGAAGTAAAATCTCACAATCGGATTTGCTCAAAGCTGTTGAACGAATCCAGGTAAAGAAATCAACAAGTGGCGTGACGACATCTCCTGATGCTCTTTACGGGTGATTTTAGCCTTCTATAGCGTTAACATTCAAAGTCCGTCTCGACGACCTTTGTTTATGCAAGCGATTGTTGAATGCGTACCTAATATCTCAGAGGGGCGAGATTCAGAGAAGATCGAACGAATTGTTGATGCCGTTCGTGACTTACCAAAATGTGCTGTTCTTGGTGTAGAGCCTGATAGTGACTACAACAGAACAGTCATCACAATTGCAGGTGAGCCGAATGCAGTCAAGGAGGCAGCTTTCCAACTCATTTGCAAAGCCATAGAAGAAATTGACATGACTCAGCATGAAGGCGAGCACCCGAGATTAGGTGCGGTCGATGTATGTCCCTTCGTACCGTTGAAAGGGGTTTCAATGGATGATTGTACTCAGTTGGCCCGAACATTGGCTAAACGTGTTGGTGAAGAGTGTAATGTCCCAACATTCCTGTATGGTTTTGCTGCACTTCACGAAGAAAAGAATTTGCTATCAACAATTCGCAAAGGTCAATATGAGGGTTTACAGGCACGATTGTCGGATGGGGTAACCCCCCATTCTGAACATACGCGACTTCCAGATTTTGGCCCCTGTGAATGGAATGTCGATGCTGAAAAGAGTGGTGCGATAACGATTGGTGCTCGTGAAATTTTAGTTGCTTACAATGTCAACATCGATGAGCCCGACGCGAAGGTTGCTAAGAAAATAGGTTCGCTCGTGCGCTCCACTGGTCGTTTGATAAAACAAAATGATGGACGTAAAATGAGAGTTCCGGGCATGCTGGCCATGGTTCAAGGTATGGGGATTTCACTGGAAGCACACGGCATTAGCCAAGTTTCAATGAATCTACGTGATGTTGCCCAATGTCCAATGCATGTGGCTTTTGAAGCGTGCAAAAGTATCGCCAACGATCACGATGTGAGTGCACCAGGGAGCGAGTTAGTTGGACTGATACCTCTTCAAGCAATGCTTGAATCAGGCCGTTGGTATGCTGAGTCTGGAGTTACAGACGAACGTTCTCTCGTTGATGCTGCTATTCGTGGCTTAGGCCTGGATTCACTCGGAATGTTTGATCCTGATGAGAGAATTATTGAATGGGCTTTGAACAAGGCGGTGGGCGAATGAACTGGATGGATTTTACTCTTGGTGACTTCCAAGATGCTCTTGCTTCTTCGGAACCAACGCCTGGGGGCGGGACTGCTGCTGCAGTCGCACTCGGGCAAGCATCCGCACTTACTAAAATGGTCGTTGGATTAACTGCTGGGAAAGAAAAGTGGAAATCGGGATGGAGTGACGCTGAAAGGGCAGCAGGAATTGTTGAATCGATATATGCGAGGGCGGGTCAATTAGCCCAACTTGATAGTGACGCTTTTGATGAGGTCATGTTGGCATTTCGGATGCCGAAATCTACCGATAGTGAAATTTCAGTTCGTCGCAAAAGCATACGAACAGCGACATTGAGAGCTGCAGAGGTTCCATTCGAAACAGTACAGTTAGGGATGATGCTCATCTCATGCCTCCAAGGACTAGCAGAGCGCGGAAATGCGAACGCAGTTTCGGATGTAGGTGTTGCGGCACTTCTCGCTAGCGCAGCTGTAAAAGGTGCATTGTTTAACGTTGAAATTAATCTACAATCATTACCTAAAGAGATGGGAGCAGAAATGCGGACTGAAATCAAGAATGTAAGACAATCGTGCAGTGAAGTATCACGAGAGATAATGCATGCTGTGCACAATCGAATTGCAGGGTAATCAACGAACTTGTGAGCCAGTTGAGATTGGACCATCAGTGGTAATCAAGCGCACATTGCCATCTCCGTCATCAGCGGCCAACATCATTCCTTCAGATGTAATGCCTCTTAGAGGTCTAGGCTTGAGATTTGAAACAAATACAATGCTTTTCCCGACCATTTCATCTGCAGAATAATATTCCTTGAGTCCAGCGCATATAGTGCGGCCATCTTCACTTCCATCATCGATTAAAACCACATACAGGCGGTCTGCATTTGGATGGTCGTCTACGGAAATAATTTTTCCAATACGCAAATCGACTTCCATGAACGTTTCAAATTCAAGATAAGTTATTCCTTCTGGTGCTTCGGTCATTTGGGTTTCCTCCTTAGGGGTTTTCTTCTTCTTTTTACCACCTTTAACCACGTGGCCCGGTTGTTCTTCAGAATCAGTCATCTCAACGAGCGACTGTTCCGAGGCGATAATTTCGTCTAAATCAAGGCGTTTAAAGAGAGGTTCAGGCTTTTCGTCGTTCCACGTCATTGGAACACTCCAATCGATGGCTGAATCCCAGTGGATGTGTGAAACATCACCGGATTGACCTAAGGCAGTCCATAATTTAGCGGAACTAAAAGGCATGAATGGCTGCATGACAATGGCAAGATAGCGTGAAATTCGCCAACCGAACGAAAGGGAGGATAACGATTCAATACGTTCTTGATCATAGTTAGGATTTGAACCTCCATCTGTTTCTGAAAGATATTTCCAAGGTTCAACTGATTGAAGGAGTTGGTTGCCAAATTGGGCCGCGTTCATTGCAAATCGAAGCGCTTCTTTGAATCTGTGCCTCGACAAAGATTCGGTAATAGATGAATGCAACTCTTCCAATTTGACTTGAGCATTCAGAGTTCGACCTAAATGGTCAAATTCAACAAAAGGCCCGTTCGGGGATGCAGGGAGTCGACCACCTAATGTCAAAACACGGTGAACAAAATTGCCATATGCTGCATTAAGTTCGTTGTTTATTTTCTCTACAAAATCTGGCCAGTTGAAATCTGTATCGTGATTTTCAGGCATATTGATTCCAAGATAATAACGTAAAGTATCAGGATCAAATCGCTCGAGGAATGAAGGTAACCAAACTGCATGCTTGCGAGACTTAGAGAATTGTCCGCCTGCTAGCATAAGATATTCCATGGCAGGAACATTGGTCTCGAGAGAAAGATCACCCGGTCCTGGAAGCTGCACTGAATCCTCAGAACCCAAACCGTTGTGAGCGTGGTTCAAGCCCATGATGAGGGCAGGCCAAATCACCGTGTGGAATGGAATATTGTCCTTGCCAAGGAAATACAAATGGCGAGGTTTTGAGCCATCTGGTGCTACACACCACCAATTTTTCCAAGCATCTTCTCCAAGTTCGTGTTCATTTGCATAATCGGCGGCCCAAATACGTGCGCAGGTCGAATATCCCTGCACTGCTTCGAACCAAACATAAACACACTTGCCATTCCACTTTGCGTCATCCATTGGGAGAGGAATCCCCCATGAGAGGTCTCGGGTTACTGCACGCGGGCGAAGGCCCATATCCAACCATTGTTTTGTCATTGCACGTACATTCGATTTCCAAACGTCTTGCTGAGATTCTGCATGTTGTTCAAGTACTTTTTGAAACAAATCAAGGCGGTAAAAAAGATGCTCCGTATCACGAATTTCAATTTGGGCAGAAGGATTCATCTTCGAGACCGGATTTTTAAGTTCAGACGACTCGTATGTTGCGCCACAAGTATCGCACTGGTCGCCTCTTGCACCATCATCACCACATGCTGGACACGTCCCCTCGACATACCTGTCTGGGAGAAATCGGCCATTGCCGTCGTCATTGAGCTCGTAATATTGTTCCATAATTTTCGTTTCAAACAATTCCGCATTCATCAGTTTTACGAAGTTCTCTTGGACCATTTTTTTATGTCGTGGATCTGTAGTGCGATTGAACAAAGCACCACCATATTCAACACCCCTCACATCAATATTAGGCTCCCAGGTACAACCTAAATCGAGTAGTGCTTGCTTGTTCATCACGTGGTACTGGTCGACAACCGATTGAGGAGTGGTTGAGTTTTGCTCTGCTGAAACGGTAATTGGGGTTCCGTGTTCATCTGAACCAGATACCATCAATACGCGATTACCCCGTGCCCGTTC
>CABYOM010000011.1 GCA_902520595.1 uncultured Candidatus Poseidoniales archaeon
TCAATTGCTTTGTATGCTTCTTCTTCTTCAATTGCCACAAAGGATAGATCCGAATCAGCGACAGCAGTTGCGTTCACCATGCTGTTTTCCACGATGGTGATTGAAGTGTCTGAGTTAATGCTGCGTGTGTAGGAAAGAGCGACTGGTGAGCGGCCTTCAGCAACAAGCGTCACAGCACCACCAATGTAGTCCATTTCGAGGTTAAGGTCATGCTGAATTGTCTCAAAGGATGAATCCATTTCGATTTCTTCAGCTGGCATCAAGATACTGATGGTTCCGTCATCTCCGACTGGCATATCCCATTCGATGTCAGAGCCGATAGCAAAGGTCACAGACACGGACTCATTCAAGAGAGCAGAGCCGTTAACATCTGCAGAACCTGCGTGGTGGTCATTCAAGTTGATGTCTGTCCAAGAAGTGGTCAGATCAATCCAACCACCAAGTGACATTTCAAGATCGAGTGTTGCGCCATCGGAAATACTTGCATCAAGCAATCCAACAGCAACACCGCCACCGTTTTCACCAGCGTTGGCTTGTGTTACAACAACAATCCATTCGCCGGGTGCAATGACCGCAGACCATGTCAACTGATTATTTTCAAAGACTGGAGTGACGGTTTGGATATCTCCTGCCATACCGCTCGAAGGATAAAGGACGACCGTCGAGCCGTTCAATCGGTTCGCATCATTGATGTCAGTAACATTACCGGAAACGACAACGTTTCCAGCAGTCATTTCAATGTCATGCGATTCAGGTTCTGAATAGACAGGGAAAGCGCTTGAGTTCGAGACATTGTATAATTCAGTGCTGAAACCTTCTTTACTCACTGTGACTTGGTATTCATCATCAATCGGGACAAACAAAGACCAAACTCCAAATTCATCGGTTGTCACGTTCGTATCGATTTCAGAATTATTCATTCCAAGAATAGAGACCGTTGTGTTTGCAACACCCTCAGTTCCACCAGGTAGGTCATTGTCATCAAGATCCCAGAAGACCTTTCCGCCAATTTCTACTTCCAAATCTGCATAAATGAGACCGATATCAAGAACACCTTCCACTGCACTATCGGTATGGAATGGTCCGTATTCAAGAGACCAGTGTCGCTGTGGTGCTGTTTCGTTAAGGAAGAGACTCCAGTTACCTGGCATTATTTCTTCTGAAACATTACCGCTTTGATCAGACTTCGACAGCGTGACATTGCCAAATCCGTCATGACTAACCAAAGTAACACGTATTCCAGACATGTTGGAATCAGTGTCCGATTCTTGCAGCTGGAAATTCATTTCTATGACATCTTGTGAAATCAAAGAAAGATTGTATCGAACGGATGAATCAGGACCAACGGTAAACGGATAGCGCAGAGTTTCAGTGCTGTCGTTATCCGCTATGAAAGGAGCAACAATCGCTACCCAATCACCTGCTGTGACATAGGAGGCGAAACTACCGTTCTCATCTGAGGCCATGTTAAACCACAGATCGTCGGCTTCATTTCGTAGCAAGAACTGCTTCTCTACTGCTCCACCGCTGTTGTTCAACAGTTCTCCTGTTACCAGGTACTCATTACGTAGCGGGAATGGAACTGCTTCTTCATATGCATCAAGTCCAACAATAACTGGGTCAAACACATTTGCTCCAATGAGTGCATAATCAGATGCATTGCTATCTTCAGCGCTTGTCGAGTTGAGTTGGAATGAGTAAATTCCAGGCTCTAAAACAACAGTAATGTTGCCCGCAGAGGTATAGTCTGCAGCGGTGTAGTTGTGCTGTTGACCATGGTCATTAAGCGGCATGAGCGTGAAAGACGGGCTCACAGCCGTGCCATTGGCAAACACACCATCTGCTCCAGCATCCATGAAAATATTGAGTTCAATGGTTATAAAGTCAGGATTGACAAACAGTTCAACAGGTGTTGGCGCAGCGTCAGCCTCACTGACGATGTTGTAATTGACAACTTCAGTAGAATTCAATGCTTCCACATCAACAGTGAAGTCCCATGCACCGTATTGCAGGTTGAATATGAACTCACCAGTATCAGTGATTGGTGACCTCCATTCAAGTCCATCTGCATCGGTGGCTACAACTTCTTGATTATTTTCATAACCCGGTGCGAGACCATCCCAAAGTGACGTATTGTCATAAAGGAATACGAAGCCAGTGATTGCAGTGGTTGGTTTGAGGTACATTAGACCGAGATTCAGTTCAGCATCTCCTGAAAGTTCAATCAACTGACCGCCAGACATCTGAGATGCGATACTAAACGTTGTCATGTGGAAATCATTACCACTCGGTAGCCGAATACTGTAGTTTCCGTCTGTTTCAACAACCGTCGAGAATGACAGGTCATCAGAGATGAAGAAGACATCAAGGCCTGAGGCTGGTTGACTTTCGTCAAGTTTGACATTCTCATCTTGTTCAGACCAATCATCGAAATTCAGATCACTGTTGAACAAACCACCGTCAACAACTCGAACACTTCCGTTCACCCAAGTTCCAATTGCGTAAGCACTTGAAATCGACAAGTCTTCGGTTTCAAGTGTCACGTGGTCGAACAGAATGTAGTCGTCCCCAGTTTCATCAGAAATCGTATAGGATCCCATTGGCAACTCGATGTAAACAAGACCTGTTTCATTCGATGTAGCATTCAATGGACCGAACAGAGGGTCGTCATTGGTAAAGGTAACAACTCTATCAGCAACATCAGCGTATGCCTCTTGTGTTTGTGGGTCAATAGGCGAAGTGAGTTGTAAAGAGATGTCGTGCATCTCTGGAATACTCATTGCTAATGTGAAATTCTCAGAGGAATCACCAACGATGAAGGTTTCATTCAATTCATACCAGGTATCGTTGTCAACATCGACTCTGTAGTAATATTCACCTGCCGAAATTGGACCATAGGAAAAGTTTCCAAATTCATCGGTGATGATTTCAACAACTTCAGAAAGGCCGAGGTCAACGTCAACCAATTCAATGGTTTCATTGGCGAACACAACATCATAGAAATCGTCAAGAGTGTCTTCAAAGATTGAACCTGGCATGTTCATTTGCAAGTCATAAGTTGGCGAAATTTCGACATTTACTGGGTCTGGAAGCAAGACTTCCTTTCCGTTATCCAACTGAGCAATCATGTTGTAAACACCAGGGATTAATCCCGTAATGTAGAACGAACCTGCTTGAACCATTGGGCCAGAGAAATCACCAGCACCGACAAAGAGACCGGTTCCATTGAGAGTTCCTGTTCCTTCAAACGAACCAGTCGCTTCAAACGAATCACCGACGTGTTCTGTAACCAAGGTAGAAATTCCATCAGAAGTTATTCTTCCATTCGCTTCAACTTCTCCGTCTAAGAGGTAAATCTGAGGAGAGGCAGTTGCGTCTTGGAGACAAATCGACTCATTTTCAGGCATTGGAGCTGTTTCATTATCGAGGCAAGAAACGACGCTCTCAGAGGCAATCCAAGATGCTTCAAGTGTTCCCTTGCCGCTCCAGGTACCGTTACTTGTGTAGACACGACCATCTGAAATCGAGCGCGTAAATGTTCCTGTGAAGTCATCAGCAAAAGCTACACCCTCGCTTTCGAAAGTTCCATTTTCAGTGAATGTCACTTCACCAGTGCCCTGGAGAATTCGACTTTCTTCAGAGGAGAATGAACCATTGGTTGTTGTCAATGTGTAATTTTCAGTCATGGACCATATGTTACGCAAAATGAAGTCAGTACTGACCAAGGCATCACCGTCGAAGGATTCGTGCCCGCTCCAAGTTACTTGACCTGACACACCGCTGCTTTCTACAGCAATGTCAAACGAAGTAGGGACATCGACGAACCGATCTGCTTGTGGAGCAGTGATGTTATGTTGGAATTCACCAAGCCAACTCATGTTGGCAACTTCACCGAGGATTGCGGTAATATCGTTGATTTGACGGTCTTCGTTGGTTACCGTCAAAATGTCGCCTAAGCCTTGAGAGAAAGCACCAGTACGGATGTTATCTTGAGCGGTGGTTGGATTGTAATCACCAGCAAAAGCGCTCACACGAATGCGTCCAGCCGGAGCGTCAAACGACCACTTTCCATCATCATCCGCATCGGTATAGCCGATTGGAACCCAATAGGTGTCCGGATCTAGGTCTTCAACACCCTCGCCCGAGAAAGCGTCACGTTCAATCAAAATTCGAACGCCAGGCAAGCCTTGTCCGTTGTCGCTCATTGTTACTTGGCCAGAAATTTCTGCACCGGAGTAATACTTGAGAATCTTGACAAGTGTGTTTGTTGAAGCGATTCCAGTGGATTGCTGCTCAGCGGTTACTGAACTGTTCTCCTCAGCAGTATACCAGTTTGCAATAACAAAGTGATTCTGCATTGCACCGGGTAACGGAAGTGCTTGAGTCAATATACTACCTGGACTTCCAGATTGTCCGAAGTGTTGTGCTGGTTGTGGATTAGATGAACCTGCATCGACGCCAAGAGATGACGCACCGTATCCGACGTATGCTCGGGCGAGCATGGTGTCGAAGAATGCAGCGTTGTGATCAACACGAACGTCTTGCACCTGTAGTGGATCGATATCAGCACCTGATTGTTGATTGAGGAAATCTTCCGTAATAGCGAGGTCAACTTCTTCACGTGTCATTTCATCAGGGAACTCTCCACGCATTGTTTCGTAGACCTCGTCCATGTAAGTGGAAACATCTTGACCACTCAAGATAGTAGGTGCACCAAAGATACCCATTGGCTGTCCTTGGTTGTAATTCATATCTTCAGTATAACGTCCTGCTCGAGGGTACAATCGGTTGTCAATTGCGAAGTAACGAATTTCATGATCACGATCGATAGTTTCTCCGGGCGCTCCATTATAATCTTGCACCGAATAATAGTCTTCAAGGTTAATCAATTCGTCATACATGTCGATGATTTGACTAGATTCAAGAGACTGGGAAAGCAATTGCACAGTCAGCGAGAGACGGGTATTCTTACGATGGATATTGGTTCCAACCGAGTCGTACTCTTCGATGAGATCAGCAGTATACCAGTAATCTCCGATGATGTAATGTGTGGTGTCGTAAATATTGTCCGCACCTGTTCGAATATTGTTGTTGAATGTTCGGTTCGCTTCGAACAATTCAGACCAGTCACCGTCAACACATGTCAGAGAGAGTGCATCGGTACAGAGCATGCGTTCTCCGTCTTCATAGACACGCCAGTAAGGTGTCGACTTGTCAAACACTCCATCCGTGTGATGATAACCTTCTGCTAAGGCGATATCATCATTGGTTTGGAAGACTCGGAAACTGCTCAGTTCTGCCAACTCAATCATTTCATCATGGTCGACGCTTGTTGACATGGTCGTAAAGAGTTCCATTTGTTGAGGATCGTCGAGGTAATTGTCAACGATGTTACTGTATCCTGATGTGAAGGCAGTCTCTCCATTTCGGGCTTGATTGTATTCAATGTCGCCTTGGCCAAGTTGCCAAATAAACATCGAGACTAAGTCCTCTTGACTACGTGCTAGCAACATATTTCCAGTAGCCGGGATTCCGGACTGGAAGTTATCAGACACTGACGGATGTTCACCGGTATCGAGCGCTTGGAAACCATAGTCCCACCATGATACGAATGCTGGACGTTCAGAATAAGTCATATCGGTATCCTGAGATGCAAGCCACTGATACGCAGTATTCCAACCGTTATCATTAAAACCTGATCCAAATGAACCGAGATACCAATTTCCGTCATAATTACTGTCATCAAGCAAAGAGAAACCACCAATTTCCCAACGGAAAGCGTCAGGAATGATGTTGTAAATCGTTTCGTCAATATCGTCTTCAGCGTTGTTGCTGCCTGGGATAGCCGCATCGAGACCGTATGTGAATTGCTGACCAAACAGCATAATCATGACAAGCATGATGGCTGAAAATGACGGTGTACGCCAAACAGCCAATCGTGCTCCACGGATTCGGTCTTCGGGAGAACGAATGCCGAGTTTCTTCCAAGTCTTGACAAGTCCGCCCCAGTTTGCCCACTTCCAAAGCGAGACAATACCCCATGCACCGAGAACGGCAATGGCTGGTGTAGCATTGAACATGAATCGAGCCGCAGTCCAAGCCATGAAAGAGGCAGCCAGTATCCAGATACCGAAGACAAGGTTGGTTTGCTTACGTTCACGAAGAGCAGACCAGATGCACAGAACTCCCATGATCAAGGAGAGTACAAAGGTAATTGGTCCGAACTGCGCAAAGAGTTGTCCTCTATTGGGTGCGTTTGCTTCTGCAACGGTTCCGAAAATCTTGGTCTTGGTAAAGTAACCACTGCCTGTGAACAAGACGTCCCATGCATTGGAAATATTTGCTTGCTTGAGAAGCCACAATGCGAGGAAGAACACAGCACCAGAAGTTGCAAGAACGCCTAAAATAAGCAACCAAGGCTTGTCTCGGAAACCGGTTGTTACAAAGCTGATCGCCAATGTGAACACGAAGATGAACAAGAACGGTTGAAGGCCAGTGCCGTCAAGAACCAAGTTGATTTGTGGGTGACCGTAGAACGGTAATGCCATCAAGAAATTGACGCTGAGCATGGTCAAGAACAACACATTGAGCGTTGTAGAATCACGACGGCGGAACATGTTGATTGAAACTTGAGCAGCATATGCCAAGAACAGAATCGATGGACCGACAACGAAACCTTTCCATCCAAGAGAGACCACTCCAAAACTCACACCTGCTAATACAGCAGATGCAAAGGCAGCCTTACGCTGAGTCAAAACAGCCGAAATAGCCGCAATGAACGCTGTTGGAGTCGCTGATGAAGAACGTAGCAATCGTTCGGTTCCTGCATACTTGACCGCACGTAACCAGAACATGAATCCGAGAGTGAGGAACAGCATGATGAATGCGTCGTGGTCAGCAAGAGCCCATGTTGTGTGGCTCACGTGAGCCGGCATGAAGGCAATGAGCCAAGCAGCAATAACAGCCGCTTTGTCGTTGATGTGTTCACGTGCAATAGCCGCAACTGGGAAGATGGTGAGTGCACCGTAAATTGCAGGTAGGGACAATATAGCCCACCATACTGCATCACCGTTGTCAAAGAACGGTTCAAGAATCATAGCCAAGACTGCAATCGACCATGTGAATATCGGAGGTCGAGGATTGATTCCGCCGACTGGGTAGAACCTGTCTGCGTCAAAAATCATGTGTGCATTGTTGGCAAGGATGTAATCGACAACACGCTTCATGTACCACGGGTCAGAGCCGCCAGTCATGTCCCAGTTTCCAGTGCCGTAAGCATTCATGGATGGGACAAGATACCATTGCGTTCGAATCACTAATCCAAAGAAAAAGGCGAGACCAATCATGACACTGGCCCAGTTTTGATTCCAAAACAGTCGAGCTCCGGAGTATTCGTGATCTTCGCGATTTACCCAACCGCCCCACGAGTCGTGAGTGGAAATCGAGTAAATTCCAACGCCGATGAAGAATGTTGCTCCAAGCCAAATGAGGCTTCCCCAGCTGTTTTCTAACATTGCAACTTCAAACATTCCTGCATCATACCAAGTCGAAATTTGATACAATAACCACATGGATGAAAGCGTCATGGCACGTGTATGCCATCGTTCAGCAAACATTCCTGCTACGATAAGTGCAATCATTCCAGTGAAGAAAGCAGACCAGTAGCTGAAGTATCCGTGATAGCCTTCAACGGTGTTGATTCCCAATTGGTCAGCAACAG
This sequence comes from uncultured Candidatus Poseidoniales archaeon, assembly GCA_902520595.1. GTDB lineage: Archaea > Thermoplasmatota > Poseidoniia > Poseidoniales > Poseidoniaceae > MGIIa-L1. The sequence continues at coordinate 7,721 of CABYOM010000011.1, forward strand.
TTACACTGTCGTAATGCCAGAGGCTTCCAATGTGAGCCAACGCCCAAATTGCGAGAGCGAATTGGAAAGGTAAGTTGTTCTTGTTGATGAAGGATGATGTGTCCTTGTTCATGTAGCTGAACCAGCCCTGTTCACTAACAGGCGTCAAATGACCACGAGCAAAGGTCGCAACAAGAGCGCCCAGCAGAACGAATAGAGTCAGATACGAAAAGAACTGGTAGCCAACGGCTTGATTTTTGAGATTGAAAGTCGATACATAACTCGGTTGTTCGTCAACTGCTGCCATGTTGTAAATCTCAGGGAGATTCGCAAGGGCATCTCCTGCCATGATGATACCCACGTTGATTCCAACGGCAGTGAAGATAAAAATCGAAGCAAGTTCGTATCGTCCACGGCTGGCCATGAAATGAACGCCAAAAGTCACAAGTGCGAACAGGAGACCTGTGAATGCACCGTAATCTTGGAGATAAATAATTTCTGCACCAACAAGAGCAACGGCCAATGTTGAGAGGGAGAGAGTGGCCTTTGAGAAAGATGCAGAGTCAGATTGGTTCAGCATCGATGGAAGTAGTCCAAAGATACTTGCGACGATGACGAATATCATCGGCGTCATGCTGTCTACGTTGAGCTCGAAGTCTACTCCGACGAGCTTGATGGCTGCGATAGCGAGCAGGACTGCTAGGGGGGCAATTAGCCATCCCAACGGTGCTGCCGGCGCAGTGCTTTGTGTGCCAGTTTTTTGTTCCATTTTTTTTCCCTCAAAGGTGTTTGCGCGACAGCAGCAAGGCTGAAGCGTCTTCGCCACTTGAGAGCCTCTTTTAATGACTCCGCTGATAGAACGACATATGAAAGCAACGCTGTGTCACATTTGACACCCGTTTTTCAACCCCTCTTTCTAGGCTATTTTGAGGGGTTTAAATGGCTGTCTAAAGTGCGCGAAATGCGATGTCGCTTCGGTAATGCGAGCCCTCTAATTCAATCGATTCAATAAGTTCGTAGGCCAACTTTACAGACGCCTCAAGCGTTGGTGCTGCCGCACTGCATGAGAGTACTCTTCCACCGGTCGAAATCAAACGGCCCTGCTCATCATAACTCGTGCCTGCATGGTTGACCCATGCGCCAACTCCGCTGGATTGCAGAACTTTTTGTTCAGTCCCATGAATCAGACGGCCCTTGACCGGAGATTGTGGATAACCCTCCGCTGCCAGAACAACGGTAGTCGCAAAGAGATTATGAAATTCTACATCCAATTCAGACAAGCGGTCCAAGGCCGCAGCCTCAAGCACTTCGAAGACATCAGTTTTGACTAAAGGCAGGGTAATTTGACACTCGGGGTCTCCAAAACGAACGTTAAATTCAACAACATTCGGCTCTCCAGATTCGGGAATCATCAAGCCCACATACAGAACTCCACGATACGGAGTTTCACCTGACAGTAAATACCGGTGCATCGGTTCAATGATTGTCTCAATGGTTGTTTGACGGATTGCATCTGTGACCACTGGTGCAGGACAATAAGCACCCATGCCACCGGTGTTCGGACCTTCATCGCCATCATAAGCTCGCTTGTGATCTTGGCTAGCAGGAAGACAAACATAGCCGGAGCCATCCATAATGACAAGCATACTGGCTTCTTCACCTGGCAAAAAATCTTCAAGTAAAACTTGTCCATCGCTTTCGATGGAACTTTGAATAAATTCGAGGGCCTCTTGTCTGTTTTGAGTTACAACAACACCCTTACCCCCAGCCAAAACATCTCGCTTGACCACCCAAGGATTGCCTGAAAAGTCATCTAATGCAGCATCAATGTCGCTGGAACTTGAAAGAACATGGAATGCTGCAGTCGGAACATTAGCAGCACGCATGACTTGCTTTGCGTGTAACTTCGAGCCCTCAAGATTTGCAAGTTTTGCCACGGGTCCAAAACATGGAATCCCAACCTGTTCTAATCGGTCTGCAAGTGAGGCGCACAGGGGTGCTTCAGGACCAGCAACAACCAAATCTGCACCAATACTTTTGGCAAGATTAAGCAGTCCATCAATATCTGTAGCGGAAATGGAATGGTTTGTCGCAAGATGCAATGTTCCAGCATTACCCGGAGAACAATGCAATTCTGCAACATGTGGGGAACGGTTTAATTCCATGCAAAGCGCGTGTTCACGCCCTCCTCCGCCCACGACGAGTACCACCTTCCCTGCCATAGTTTGCTATGGATGACGCCATCACATAATCCCATCGCGTCTGCATTCAGACAGTTTGCACTCTTGCATCGATTCAAAGGGGATGTTTCAAAGACCGTCCCTCTCGACATTGAGTAAAGGTGCTCGCCTTTAGTGATTGAAATGAATTTTCTTGGACTCTGTTTGCTCACACTTTGGCTCTACTTACCTGGGTTTCTGGCAAATACATTTGCTATGATGTGGGGTAAGTGGCTACCAAAAACCGGATATGGGCCGTGGCCTATAGATGGCGGTCGTACTCTCAGCGACGGAAAACGAATTCTTGGTGATGGGAAAACGTGGAATGGACTTATCGGCGGTTCACTCACCTCGGGATTACTTTGTGTGTTGATTGTCGCTTCCCTTGGAGACATACCCGGTGCGGATGTCGCTGTTGGTGAAAATGGGATTTTTGCTCACCCGTTGCAAGGAGCGGAAGGTGCTTGGTTCTCTGTAGGAGGTGAAACGCTCACTGCGTTTATCCTTGGAAGTTTCCTTGGATTCTTTTGCCTTGTAGGTGACAGCACGGGCTCTTTTGTTAAGCGTCGGAGAGGTCTTAAGCGAGAAGGAGATATCTCTTCAAAAGCACCACTACTCGACACTTTGCCTTTCGCCATAATGGTCTTTTTAGCGGGTCAACTTTTCCTCGGAACATCAATTCTCGCAGATTCAGAATTGAGATTACCTATGCTGGCATTGGTCCTCTTTACACCAGTTTTACACCGCTCATTCAACGTATTTGGTTACAAGATTGGCTGGAAAGACGTTCCCTACTGACGGAGAGAAGCCTATAGTGTGGGATTAATACGCACACACATGCGAACCGCTGTCTGCTTCACACTTCTCCTCCTTTTCACATCATTGAGCGCAATTGCAGGCGTTCATGCTTCACCGCCAACAGAAGGCTCAACTCTTCTTATCAGTGCTGATGATACTTGGAATGGAACACATGCTATGAATGGAAACATTGTAATTGAAAATGGCGCTGTTTTAACCATTAATGGCGATGTGACAGTTGCTACTGGGAATGCTATTACCGTGCAGGAAAATTCTACTCTCTCCGTATCGGGATCTCTTATCGGGGAAGAGTTGGATTCAGGAATTGCAATAATGAACAACACTCAACTGCATTTGAACTTTGGTGATTTAGCAGAATCTGGGCAGCTGAGGGTTGACTTTGACCAAACAATTCCAAACTCTGCCATGTTTAACATGACTGTAGGTGAAGAGACAATCGATGCTGTTGGTAGTGACCACATCTTCATCGACGTATCTCTTAACGGAACTGATTTGTTAGCAGAATTCTATGTGTATTACGCTTTTGAAATACAGATTGTGTCCATTCAAGCACTGCATTCTGGGAGTGGCGAATCACCTCTTCTCTTAGCCAATGAAATCAACCAAACCAATGGTAGTCTGAAGTGGAACAGTGCCTCTTTTGAACTCGAAGTGTTCGGAACATTGCTCCTTAATGGAGCTACAATTTATGGCGCAGATTTGACCTGTTCGCACATGTGTGAAATTCAATCCAGTTCGATAATTGGTAGTGCCCCTATTCATGTTAATGACGGTTCGAGTATTACAGTGAATGCAAGTGAGATCCTTGGAAGCCGAACAGATGAGGACATCATTGTTCACGACCTTGCAGAAATCACTTACACCGATAATCAAGGTACGGGTGGCTATACCGATGGTTGGATTCGATTACTGTCCCAACGCCAAATCCAAACCAATGCCGCCAACATTACGGTCCACCAAACAGGAATCGGCTACGGAAGTTCAGTCCGTGACGACATAACCGATGCAAACGGCGTCGTCGACATCGGCGGTAGTGAATGGCAGCGAATCGTTGAATGGGTAGACCAAAACGGAGTCTATCACTCAGAAAATGCTGAACTTATACTCACATTGAGTTCAGGCTGGGGAGACTTTACCACCACGGTTCCAGCACCACAAACACCAACCGCAGAGATCAATGTTCCACTACCTTACATCGAAGTTGTCTCAATAGATGCTGAAGATACTACTGCCGAGGTCAACAAAAGGATTGGTGCAATGGTAAGCGTTCGTAATACAGGTGATGCTGCTGCAACCGTCAACATTTGGTGCTATGTAGGTGATAATCTCACTGAAACAACTGCACTTACCACCACTTTGGCACCCAGTGAAGAAAAGGAATTGCCCGTCTCGTGGTGGGCCAACAGTGATGGCGCTCAAGTCCTCAACTGCCGAACTCTGATTCCGAACATACTGAGTTCAATCGCTGGCGACATCACCAATGTTGAAGGTGGAAATTCACAAGAAGTTGGATGGTATATCGGAGAAGAAACCGAAGATCAACCGCTTATCATCTACGGTATTCTTGTCGTTCTCATTGTGATTGGAACTACACTCTTTGCAAGAAGAGCAGCACAGAAGATAAATCATGGCGATGTCCCAGAAGCCTTTGAAGAAAATGAAGCATAAGACTTCATTTTCATAGAACGGTTACTCAGTGCACAACACATTGAAACGTCTAATCTTTGCCTAACAGACTTCCATTGTCCTTTGGTTGCTATCTGCATTGAAGTCAAGTTCCCATGAATTACTGCTCACCATTATTCCAGTTGAGGAAGAACCTGAGTCCGTCATACCAGCATAGAAGTCATTAGTAATGACTATTTCAAAAGTGTAACATCCTGCACCATCATAAAAGGAGTCTTTCTGTATGTATTCGGTATTTAGAGAGTCTGTGGCAGTACCCGGGAGTCCTAACCAGCCGTTTGTCTTACCACTCTTTGAACCACTAACTGCACTGGTCCATGTTGCGTCAAGGCCATCAACAGTAATGACTGGGGAACTGTATTCGGTCGACCCACTCTTCTTGATTCTCAACTGCATTGTGTAATCGGTCGATACTGGAGTGAGACCGAGATTGGTCATTGAATGTTCTCCGTTATCCTGGGGGCCTTCACCAGGCGCAAACATACCCATTATCGATTCAACGATTAAACCATCAACGGAGGTAGTGGTTGTTGTTCCCGAGGTCTCGGTCTTTAGTACCTCAGAGATTCGAGCACCTGAATTCAAGATTTCACGATTCATCAACGATGGAGTAATCTCTGATGATGCGGTTTGGTCATCATCGGAGGTGACATCAATGAGATAAGAGTTCATGGATGCCAAACGATAATCTTGTGAATTACCGTCAAAGAAAGCGCTGAGAGGTGCCTTAAATTTAGCCCTGTCGTTTGAGAGTGTTAAGGTGTCAGACCAAACACTTTCGCCATCGAGGCTAATAGTTGCCGTAGCAGAATCAAATGAACCACGGACATAGAATGTGATCTCATCTGTATCCTCGTTGAGAGCGATTTCTGTGAGAGCCATCGATGAATCTGCGGGAACGAGGACCAAGGCTGCATAGGGCCCTGCAGCGACAATGACTGCCACGAAAATTGAGAGGCCGAGCTTGACCACATTCATGTCACCCTCAGCAAGCCGCTCTGATTGTACGATGAGTCCGATACCTACAAGCAATACACCCAGCACTACGAGTATACCCATTCCACCGCCTTGCAAAGCGAGGATTCCTCCAACCACAATTGCAACCCAACCAGCAATGTTGAGTTTCATTGCTAACTCTGGATTTTGTTTTGGTGCTGAAGAACTGGAGGGGGAGGGTTTTGAACTGGATTTAGCATCCACAGTTGTGGGCTTTGTCTTGACCTTAACAGTCACTTCTACTTCTTCAACAGTCTCTGTTTTGGTCGCGTTGGCCTTGTCAAGTAATCCACCCATAGTAATCCCTGCTAATACACCGATTAGCGAAGGGGATTATCAAAGCGACCCTTGAATGAGTCAACGAAAGCACTGTTCACGAGGGCCGTTACAAGTGCCGTTACAGCCCGGGAGCTGAATCGTGCCAAACAACATCTTCTTCATCTTCACGATCTTCACGGTCTTCTGAGAATCGACGACCAGCGGCTGCTGCTGCAAGGGCGATCATAGAGATGGCTGGAACAACTTCGAAGCCGGGCAGGTAAACACCACGGACATAGACAGTAATCATCTGAGATTCACGAATACAACCACCGTTGTTACATGCGAATTCTGATTCTGCGAAGAAGTCGAGAACGTGGTAAGCATCGCTCCATCCCTGAGTCTTTGGCGTTCGGGCCATGACACGGACTTTGGTTGCGGTTGGGATTGCATCAATCTGAACCTTGACAGCAGGTAGGTTGATGGTGAAACCAGCCTCTTCAAGATTTTCGCGACTGGTTTCAGTAATGCCTACTTTCATGAAGTCAATCTGATTACCAAGGTTGTAGACTTTGAATTCGAAGTTCTTGTCCTTCTTTGGCATCAATTGAACGAACGGTTCGACTGCTTCGACTTGGACCAGTGAATATTGCATGATGTTCACAATCATGTTGTTCTGTGAAGAAGCGGTATTCACCGGAGGAAGCGAATTGATTTCTTGAACTGTGGCAGAAACCGAAAGCGTTCGACTTTGCATGACCATGTAAGGCGTTGCTCGAACGGAGATTTGGAAGTCTACTTCTTGATTACCTCCAATATACATGTCACCGGGAGCCGCAGTTGCTAATCCATCGCTGGTAACCAAAATGCTGATTTTTTCTTGGTATGCAGTAGGGTTGTTTGCTGTGCAGGTGGTGAAACCGTTGTATGTCGAACCAGGCTTAACTTCAATGTTAATCGAAATTGGAGCACACGAGAGAGAGATAGCAGCAGTTGGGGCCTGAGCAGATGCAGGAACAGCAACCAGCATGACCGAGCAGACGTAAAGAGTAAGTAAGAACAGAGCGCGCTTCATCATATAGGTTCCACCTAGTAGTCTACCCCAGTGATGAGACCCTCATAACCGTTGCGCACTAGTGGTTCTAAAAAACGCCTACGTGGACCCCTCGTCAAAAGTGGGCCCGAAGGGACTTGAACCCTTGACCCCCCGGTTATGAGCCGGGTGCTCTAACCAACTAAGCTACGGGCCCCTACGCCAAGGGAATAGGCGCAAGACATGAACTTACCCCTGCATCATTCAAACTGTGCAAGCGAGGACTGTGATGGTTTAACCCATTCGCGAACACTGGTCTCAAGTTCATCTCGGATTGAATCGGGTACGAATATCAATGCACGTTCATTAGGTTGGGTAAGTGAACGAACAAGTGGTGAATGGTCTGCTGCGTCTCGGCCATCTTCGATCAAAATCCCCTGCTCATATGGCATGTAACCACGTTTTGAAATCCGAGCTGTGATGATGTCAATAGCAGGATTATAACCTGCCTCTTGAACAAGAGGTTCGAGTCTTGGCAATACAACATCAACCATTTCTGTGGTCAAGCCTTCGATTCTCAACGACTTGTGGAAGTCTCTTCGAGAGAGTAAACGCATTGCATAGTGCGACAAAACAGTGTCTTCATGTTCTGCCCATTCTGGTAAAGCAACTCGTATGTGTGCGTCGTTCAGTGATGCGTATCCTTTGGGATTAAGAGATGTGTTCAACAACATATTTTGAAGCGGTTGTGAGAGTGTAAGGTTGCCATCTTGTGCGAGGGTTCGGGCACGAACTAGCATTCGGACGAGGTAATTTTGAGTCAGCATATTGACCTTATGGAAATAGACTTGATGATACATGTGATACCGAGTAACAAGGTAGGCTTCTATTGCGGGCAAGCCCCAGGATTTGACGATGAAGTGACCTGCTTTGTTCACTCGCAAGGCACGGATGACTCGAGCAATATCAAAACCACCAATTTGGGCCCCTGTATTGGCTTGGTCACGGACCATGTAGTCCATACGGTCTACGTCGAGTTGGCTTGCTACTATCTCTTTCATAAAAGGTGGAATTCTAACGCCACCGTGCTCTGCTTGACCATCGAGGAGTGCGAACAAACGGTCTCGACGGTTTGAACCGAGAACTTCCAAAAGGGCTTTTCCAACTTCTGTGTCTTCAGATTCCAATAACAATCGCCCCCAATGTTCGTGCGAATGGTATGTAGCAAACACTTCTGGAGTTTCAAGCAAGTGTGAGAACGGTGGGTGGCCTACATCATGGAGTAGAGCCGCCAATTGTATCAATTCGCAATCCTCATCGGAGACAAGGCCGGGTTGAACCTCATTCAGCGAGGAAACCAAAGTGCCCGCCAAATGATAGGCTCCAAGTGAATGAGAAAAGCGGTTATGATTTGCTGCTGGAAATACGTATTCACAGGTAGAAAGTTGCTGAATTGACCGAAGGCGTTGAAATTCGCGAGTATCGATAATCTTAGCATGGTTGGCAGGTACGAAGATATCCTTATGAATCTCATCGCGAATCACACGGTCACGCATGGCCATCCCCATCGAGCGGTCTACTTTTCCATTAAAAAGGCCCCGCACGCCTAGAATCTCTAGAAATCTCAATCTCAACGACGGAATGATGGATGGCAATGCCTAAGCATGGGGGTTAAGTGAAGCAACTATGGCGGATGCTCTCAAAGACATTATGCTAAAAATAACGGATGACAATCCAGCGACACGGGGCCAGAAATTATGGGTCATGTTCGCTCTCTCGGTATTCTTGGTTGCCACATTAAACTGGTATGCTATGGTTCGTGAGCCACAGATTGTTGAGGTTGAAGATTTAATTCAATACAAAAATGAAGTTGTATTGGTCGAAGGAGAAGTCATCTCCTGGATTGAAGACCGTTATGGAAACGGAGAAGACCGCGTGGATTTAGTCATCGAAGACGATACTGGTGTGATACAAGTGCGATGGTATTCGACCGGTGAAATTCCACCAATTGGAACGAATGTAACCGTTATGGGTGATGTCGTCGATTGGAACGGTCGCTTTTACATGCAAGCTACGGGTTCCGGGGCTTTGTATTGGGAACCAGAAGATTTGCCAGTGCTTCAACGAGTATCGATTACCGACCTCGCTGTTGCTCCCGAAGACTACATTGGAGAAATTGTAACGGTTAACGGCTTCATCAGTGAATCTGTAAATCCTGATGCAACCTTTACCAGCGCATACATTAGTGATGAAGCCCACCAAATGCAACTTCTCATCCAATCCTCTCCCGGAGTTTGGATTGAAGCGGATTCAAAAATCGAAGTGACAGGTATGATCGCTTACCAAGAAACCAGTTTGAGATGGGCACTCATGACTCAAGGACCAACCATTCTCCTCGACCGAAGCCATTCACCTCAAGTCAAAATGCTCGAATGGGCTGGAGAATCGACATGGAGTTATGAATCGGGAAGTATGGTCTCGATGGCGGGTATAGTCTCGATATCAGATGGACAGTGGTCGCTTTCTGGACCAAACGGAAATCATATTTGCATCCTTCCAACCGACGAGGATGCCTCCAATGCCATCGCCGAGGGATACAATGGATCCACCTACGAGGCTGTCGGGCGGTTAATGTGGAACGATGGTCGAAGCATGTGGTGCATAGATGCGAACAACGGCAATGGGACGAATCTCATCGACCCAATGTCAGCTATGTCAATGCAGGCAATGCTTTCTGCAGATCCTGCTTCCATGCTGATGGATCCAAATAAAATTTACACGCTCAGTACGTTCATGCAGTATTCATTTGAACCACTGGATACCGAAGGCTACTTTGTCGATAGTCAAACATACTCGTTCGGGCAAACACGTGTTGCAATGACATTCCCCTCAACACGAACCGAATGGATTGAAGCAGGTCAGGGTATTGTTGCAAACGTAACCGTTTCCTGGGACGATGAAAAAATGATGATGCGCCTTATGGTTGACACTTACCAACTGGTCGGAGAACCGGCAGCACCTGAATCACTCCTTTGGGATGCAGGGGCTACGCAATGGGGATATTCTCAAAATAAATTTGTACTCATCGATGGAAAAGCAGCCATGCATGACGACGGTTGGTATCTTGAACGCCCCGGTTCAGAACAGTCAATCAAACTCAATGTAAAGCTCAACGCTATAGGTACCGACTCACTTCACGAAAACCAATCACTCACATGGAGTGGTCGACTCCGACAAATAGAGCATCCAACCGATTTATCACTCGTATTCTCACTGGATGAGGCAGATGCACTGGATGCTGATGGAGACCGTCTTGCAGACAGTTTTGAAGACGCCACAGGTTTCAATTCCAATACCGTAGATTCTGATGGTGATGGTGTAGATGACCGAGAAGAAATGGAAAACGGAACAGGGCCGAATAACGAAAACTCCTGAGGTGAACAGATGTTTGATGCTTACATGTATGAACTGGGCTGGATGTTTGCAGCCTTGTTTTTCGGCGTAGGTATGGGCACACTTACCGGAATTATTCCCGGGTTCCACGTCAACAATGTCGCTCTTATTTTGCTAGCATTAGCCCCAGCGCTCTTCAGTTTAGGAATACCGCTTTCAGCTGTAGCAGGGATTATCGTGTCTACCAGTACTGTACACACTTTCCTGAATTATATCCCCTCAGCGTTGATGGGGGCTCCTGATGCTGATCAAGCACTCTCATTACTCCCTGGCCACCGAATGCTGCTTTCGGGAAACGCTGCTCGAGGTGTTGCTTGGTCGGCTCGAGGATCCCAACTGGGTCTCTTCTTGTCGCTTCCATTAATCATCGTTGCACGTATTGCTTTCGGACCTGAACTTGGATGGTATGAAGATTTACGAACGATGCTGCCCTTCATATTACTGACAATTTCCTTGCTCCTGCTCGCTACCGAAACGACTCGACTCGACTGGCCGATGTGGTTGCAAAAGACAACAGGAGGGCGATTTGGAACCGATTCTCGATTAGCTGGATTCTTCTCTGCAACCGCCTTTTTCCTTTTGACCGGTTTATTTGGATGGACGATTATTGGCCCTCATTCATTGCCTGCCCGTTCACCTCTTGATATGCCTGGTGCAAGCCTTCTGCTGCCGAGCTTAGCAGGTCTGTTCGGAATTGCTAATCTACTTGACATCTATGCTACAACATCACATCTGCCACCTCAAAAAGAAAATTGGGATTTACCTCCTGCTCAACCATTAATCATTCCCTGCTTTTGGTCCGGAGTTGCAGGTGCATCGATGGGGGTTCTTCCCGGCATGACTGCTTCACAAGCCACAGTGTTGGTGATGGGCGGCCGAAACGTTGCTGCTAAAATGCAAGGTAAGCAGGGCTTTGGCATGGATTGGGAAACCCGACGATTGACTGAATTATCTGACGATGAATTACTCGAGATTGCCAAAGCGGAGGCTGACGATGGAGTCGAAGGACCACAAACAAAACAGGATTTGGAAATCATCGCTATTTTATCTGCAGTAAATACTTCGGTAACAGTCTGCGTTCTAGGATTCCTCTACATTATCGGACGCTCCCGTTCAGGTGCAACATTAGCTCTCAAGGCAATGTATCCCGTTGACACTTGGAGCACCCTTGAGCCAACTGCTGATTTCATACGACTGCTTGCGATTACTCTGGCAGCAGGTTTGCTGGCTATGCCTATTATGCGATATGTGGGCAAGGGAATGCTCCGACTTCACGCTGCAATTCCACTCCAGCAGATGATCATGAGCGTGATTGTATTCGTTGCGTCGCTGGTGTTTGTGAGTACCGGTTTTATTGGTCTGGCTGTCATGATCGTCGGAACAATGCTCGGACTTCTCCCTCCTCGACTCGGAATACGTCGCAGTCACGCTATGGGTGTTATTTTGGTTCCAATCACCTATTTACTGTTCAAAAATCTCGTTGACAATGCGGGATTCCTTTGATGGGCCAAAACCATTTCATCGGAATGACATAGGGAAAGTGATATGCCCTTAGACCGAATCCATCGCATGTTGGTGATACCATGAATGCCGTCTTTCGCTCCCTCTGTCTCGCAACTCTCATGGTGATTTCTACTTCGGTGCCACTTGGTATTTCATCGCTTGAACAAAACCCTGAGGTCACAAATACTTCAAGCCGCTCACAGGTTTGCTCAGGGGATATTTGCCTCAACGAAGCTCTACCAAATCCAAATGGCTATGATGATGCTACTTGGCCAGATGGCGAATGGATGGAAATCCACAACTCCGGCAACACGACTGTCGATGTTCGAGATTGGTATATTACCAACAAGGCTTCACGAACTCTCTACTTCAATTCAACATCAATCGTTGACTATGATGCTGCGGATTCGACAAGTTGGGAAATAGAACCCGATGAATACATGGTCATCGCACGAAACGGAGTGCCAAATTCAGTGTTCTATCTCACCAACACCAACGATATTGTATCGCTCTTCAATTCAGGAGGGGTTCAACTCGACCAAGCAACGTGGACCTTTTCCTCCTCCGGTGCGCCATCGGGTTCAAGCCTTGAAGAAGACAGTTCCAACGCAACCAACGATTGGGTTACTACAAATGGTCCTACACCTGGTGCAATAAATTCAGGTGGTTCAACAGGCGGGCCAACCACCTATGCATCTGATTTAATCATCAGTGAAGTCATGCCAAATCCCTGGCCTTCCGATGATAATGCTTCATGGCCAGGTGGAGAATGGGTTGAGGTTTTCAATTCAGGAGTAGATGAAATAGACTTGACCGGTTGGACTATTCAAGATACTGCTGGAAATGCTCTCGAGTTCGATGCTGACCATTTGATAGGATTTACAGCCAATGCAAGTTCAATGAAAATCCTGCCTGGAGAAACACGAATAGTTGCTGTAAATGGCTCTGGAACTTCTGGAGTGTTGAACAATGGTGTTGAAACATTGTCATTGTATTGGCCGAACGGTACAAAGTCCCAGCAGATCACATGGACCAACACAAAGTCTGGTTTTTCTATGGTCGAAAGCAGCTCATCTCAATATTGGGACTATGCTGCTTATCCATCGCCCAATGCAAGTAATCCTCTTGAATTTGCAATCATCGCTATGACACCATCTCCAATCGAATTTTCCGAACTCCTGTCAAACAGTAGTTCAGATGGTACGGCTTTCCCTGACGGGGAATGGATTGAATTGCTCAACACCGGATCCTCTACTGTAGATTTGACAGGTTGGTCAATCATTGACGGCATCGGTAATGTCACGTATTTAGATCCCGGATCGCTGATTTTTAACCAAACTCAAGGTTCGTCATTAATCGATGCTGAAGAACGACGATTGGTCCAATTTAACGGAGACACGCAGTTGTGGGATTATTACAATCAACTCATGCTCCGAGATGCCAATGGGATGATCGTTGATACTGCTTGGTATGTTACGAACTATGGGCTGAATGTTTCGCTTATTCCCGCTGAAAATGACGCTGACCCTTGGGTTCCTTCAACCTGGATGACACCGGGTCAGCCAGATCCTAGTGAGACGCCTTCAACAGGCCTCGTTATTTTCACTGAAGTGTTCCCTGATGCTGTTGGAAGTGATTCACAACAGTGGCCTCTCGGCGAATGGTTGGAGATTTATAATAACGGCACGACCGCTCTGGATGTCGGTGGTTGGAAATTACAATCCTCTAACAGCCGCTCTTTAACACTCCATCAATTCAATATGCCCTTACAATCAACATCGGTAATTCAACCTGGAGAAGTTGCCCTCGTAGCGCTTAATGGCACGACCAGTTTCTATCTCAAGCACACGACGCCAGATTCGATTGTGTTGATTGACTTAAGCGGTAACATGGTTGATTCCATGTCATGGACTTCCACTGTCGAAGGTGAATCATTAATTCCGTCGAACAGCAGTCACGCTGGGGCGGGACCACTTGGAGACGGCGCTTCTAACAGCAGTGGCTGGATACAGTCGGCATGGGCTACACCGGGGCAAATTAATCCTGTCTGGCCCGCATATTCAGGAACACATGACCTCGTAATGACTGAAATTCTCGCCTATTGTAACGGTGATTCAATCGAACCAGTTGAGGATTGGGTAGAGGTCATGAATACCGGAATTGAAGACCTTAATTTAAGCCGCTGGAGGTTGGACACAAATGATGGAGATCGAAGGTTCTTCAGGACCACTTCAATGTGGAATTTATCGGATGATTCAATGATTCTAGCACCTCAACAACGCGCTGTGCTGTTGATGGAAAGCAACATCATCTCTGGTTTAAGCGACCAAATTCACCTCTCCGACCCCGATGGCGTCCTTGTACAAACCGCTCAATGGAATATCGTTAGTGATTGTCAAACCATGGGACCTGGAGAAGTAGAAACTGACAGCTGGGAGTTGTTATTATGGCCAACACCTGGAACAGAGGAGCCCGATGAGAGCTTGTTTGCAGAAGCACAAGACATCGTCCTCAGTCGATTTATGCCAGAAGGTTCTACTGATATTTCAAGCAATACTGAATTCATTGAAATCACCAACATTGGAGACAGCCTTGCTTACATGAACGGCTGGACCTTAACCCTGATTAATTCTGCAAATGATGCAACGGATTACTCGTTCACAGAAGTTGCTATTCCTTCCAACGGTTCTGTCATAATTGCAACTGATTACAGTGGCCTTTCAGTATACGAAGACGGTGCAATTATTGCTTTTGATACGGCTCTTTCACCCCCAGGATTCACGCTTCCAGATTCGGGAGCTACTCTTCAGATTACCACACCTGCTGGTGTTCTTGCAGATACTGTTGCCTACGGAAACGGACCTGTCGAAGTTCAAGGATGGAGCGGTATAAGTTTGGTAGAACCGGTTTCAAGTATCCCTCTCTTGGTTTATCACCGTGGTGATGGTTGTGGGAATTTACCTGATACAGACGTAGCAGTCGACTGGCAACACCGATGGGGGCGTTTAGGAGGAAGTACATTCTGCGGTCCAACTCTTTTCTCCGGTTCCAGTGTCGTCACTCCGTTAATTGGTCCACAAGACGGTTTGGTTGACTTGCTTGCATGGATTGGTGGTGCAAATGAATCGCTTCACGTCCACCTTTACCAAATTGAACAACCGAATTTAGTCCAAGCACTCATCGAAGCACACAACCGTGGTGTTGACGTTACTGTTGTTCTCAACCACGCAGAGTATTGGTGGAATAATTACGATAAAAACAACCAATTAGGGACGGCGAATTATCTTGCAACTGCTGGAATAAACACTCTTTGGTTCGGTGGACAGAGCGATGAACCTTACACGTATATCCACAGCAAAGTAGCTGTCAAGGATAACGAGAGTATTTGGATTGGTTCAGGAAACTGGAAGAGTTCGTCTCAACCTGCTCCGGATGATCGAGGAAACTCTGAGTGGGGAGTCATTGTAGAGAACATAGAACTGGCGAACAAGGTTATGGAACAACTCGCATATGATGAATCGGAAAGTCGTACTTACATCACCCAAGTAAACCCGGGTTCTGGACCTTCTGACTGGTCGATGGATTCGCTCAAATCGGTAGCCAATGGAACGCTCGCTGAACCGATCACAACCGATGTCTCTGGCCGACTAATTACCTGCCCAGATACATGTGTTGACGGCTTGGTTTGGATGATTGAACAAGCTGATGAAGAAATACTGTTGTCCCTCCAATATTTCGATGTTGAATGGAGTTGGGGATGGGGAGATAATCCCATTGTAAATGCACTGGAAAAGGCAGCGCAAAATGATGTGCGCATTCGATTGATTTTGAACGGTGCATACCTTGACAAAGACATACAGGAAGTTGTTGACACGTTCAATGAAGACTGGAACACGACACTTGGCTATGACGTCAGTGCAGTGGTAATGAGCGAGGATGATGAAGTTTCAAAATTGCACAACAAGGGCGTAATTATTGACGAAGAACACGTACTTATTTCCTCAATTAACTGGGGGGACTCTGCTCCAACCAGAAATCGCGAGATGGGACTCATTCTCAGCAGTGCTGAAGTCACGGCTCCATTCCTTGCAGGATGGCACAGAGATTGGGTTCGAACAGATAACGTCACTGACACCGATAACGATGGCATGCCAGACTATTGGGAGGTCGCTAATGGACTGAACCGAACAACTCGAACCCTTGGCAATCTCAACATGCTTGAGGGAGAATACGATGCAGATGGAGACGGTCTGAGCAACGAAGTCGAATACGTCTACGGTAGTCATGCAACGAATGCAGATACGGATGGTGACTGTATACTGGATGCCGTCGAAGTTTCATGGGCTCAGTCAACTGCAATGGATTCCACTCTCTTTGACGTATCTCCAACCGATGCGCTAACGCTTGCAGACGCAGACGGAGACGGCATCAATGAATCTGAGGTGCTCGGATGTGACCTGGGAGGTGTTTTGTTGGATGATGACCAAACGGTTGTTGACAATGGCTCATTAGATGACGATGGAGACATGGTAATCAACCGAGATGATTTGTGCCCGAATACCACTGCAAATATTCCAGTCGATTCAAACGGCTGTTCGACTGAGCAACGAAACTCCAACGCTACACCAAGCGCGGATACAAGTTCGAACCTTGGAGCCGGCATGATGCTTCTTCTGATGCTTGGAGGCGTTGCGTTAGCAGGTGGAGCATTCTTCATTTTGAGAAATATCGAAACAGAGGGTGAAGAAATGAAGGATCAGATTACACTTGAAAGCGAAAACCTCGATGCATTGGCGAACGGAGAAATCAATGCAGAAAATTGGCAAATACCCGTTCTTGACAGCAGTGCAGATGATGTAAAACCTACTGGCATATCCCCAGAAGATTTAGCTCGTTGCCCAGGATGGCCTGAAGAAACGATTCAAAAATATCTTGACCAAGGATGGCCAATGGATGAACTGGCAGCATACTATCAAGAACAGGTCGACCAACACTCCTCAAGAACACAAGATTGACAAGGGACCGCACATTGCTATGTATGATTGCCATGGCCTACTCATCAAGTAACCCCGTTCTCTCAAACGGTTTTTGGAACAGCATTAGCGGATATGAAACCATGTCCTATGAGGGCACAATGCAGAAAATCGGAATCCTTTTTGGAACGATGGCTTTTTCTGCTCTAATGCTTGTTAGCATTGGGATTACTGTTGATCCGAACATTCTGGTTGTCGGCACCGGGATTGGATTTGTTGGTGGATTTATCACATACCTCATCCTCTTGTTTAAGCGCCCTGAAAATCCGGCTAAACTCATGATTACCTACGCTGTTTTCGAAGGATTGCTAATCGGCGGTTTCTCCTTAATGTTCGAAGCCATGTACAGCGGTATTGTCTTCCAAGCTGCTCTAGGAACCGTATGTATTACCGGGACTATGTATGGTTTGTATGCAACAAGAATCATCAAGGCGACTCCAATGTTCACAAAAATTTTGATGACACTTGCAGGTGGAATAATGCTACTTTACTTCGTTTCAATTATCTTTTACTTCTTGCCTGGTAATTTCACTGTCCCATTCCTTCACTCATCAGGTCCTGTTGGAATCTTAATCACTGTTGCAATCTTAGCAGTTGCCTCATTTCTCCTCATCGTTAACTTTGATTTCATCGAAAAAGGAATCCAACAACGTTCACCAAAAGTCGGTGAGTGGTGGGGTGCATTTGGTTTACTGGTCACCATCGTTTGGATTTATATCGAAATGCTTCGACTACTCGCCAAAGTTCGCAGTAACCTTGATTGAGGTGAGTCATGATGCGAAGCATCCCAGTAATTGATTATTCAGATTACACCAGTGGCGATGTTAAACGACAGGAGAAGTTCATCCAGGAAGTTGGAGATTCTCTCAAGGACATCGGCTTTTTCGCCTTAGAAAATCACGGAATCCCACTGGAAGCAATTGACCAAGCGTATGAGCAAGGAGATGTGTTTTTCTCTCTGGACGACACCGTCAAAAAATCATACCTCCAACCAAGCATCGCACACCAGCGTGGATACACTGCCTTTGGAGTTGAACATGCAAAAAACAATCCAGCCCCTGACTTGAAGGAGTTTTGGCAAAGTGGCCGTAGTCACCCAACCAGCGGTAAAGTCCCGACATACGTTGCTAATGTTTGGCCTGATGCCCACGCACCGGAATTTCAGCCCGTCATTGATGGATTGTTTAATCAAATGGAGTCGTTATCTCAGAACCTTTTGAACTCGTGTAGTCTCTATCTTGGAAAGGACAAAACGTGGCTAAGCTCAATGTCAGAAGATGGCAATACAATCATGAGACTTATCCACTATCCACCACTTGGACAAGACGTACCTGAGGGCGCAGTTCGATCTGCAGCGCATGAGGATATCAATTTCATCACTTTACTCGTAACCGCTACGGCAGATGGGCTAGAGGTGATGGACCATGATGGAAGCTGGATCAAGGTGCAAGGCGATGCACGTCACATTATTGTTGATTCGGGTGATATGTTGCAGAATCTCACTAATGGGCTGTTCAAATCGACTACCCATCGCGTCATCAATCCGAGCAACTCGAACGTTCGGCGTTTCTCAATGCCGATGTTTGTCCACCCTCGTAACGAAATTGACCTTACCCCGCGTCCGGAATTTGTCGAAATGACGGGCGGTAAACCTCTGTATCAATCAATAACTGCAGGTGCGTATTTGCATCAGCGCTTGGTAGAAATTGGGTTAGCTGAAGATGAAGGGTGAACAAATGAGTGATGATCTCATTTTACGCCTGTGTGCATCCATTGAAAATCATCAACCTATGGAAAGGTTAGAATTGGCCCTTTTTATCGAAGGGGTTGCGCAACGTAAATTTCCGGTAGATGAAATTGAAAAGTGGCTGCGTTGCGTACACATGCACGGAATCTCCGTAGCAGAGACAACCGCTCTCACGCAAGGAATGATGAATTCAGGTGCTGCTCTTGAGTGGAAAGGATTAGCCAACGTTGCAGACAAACACAGCACAGGTGGAGTTGGAGACAAAATGTCGTTGATTCTCGCTCCTGCCCTTGCTGCATGTGGCCTGCGAGTCCCGATGCTTGCAGGAAGGGGTTTGGGTCATACTGGAGGAACAATCGACAAACTTGAGTCAATACCTGGATTCAATTGCAATCTTACGCCTTACCAAATGCAAGAAACTGTCAAAAAAGTGGGATGCTGCATCGCAGCCCAGAATGAGGCAATCGCACCGGCTGATGGATTACTGTATGCTATTCGAGATGTCACCAATACAGTTGATAGCATCCCACTCATCACTGCTTCGATCGTTTCGAAAAAAGCTGCAGAAGGGTTGAATGCTCTGGTTTTAGACGTGAAATGTGGCCATGCAGCGTTCATGAAAAACGAAAAAGATGCCATCGCTCTTGCACAATCAATGGTGGATACTGCAAAGGGGTTAGGCATCAACACTGTTGCTCAAATAACGGACATGAATGAACCAATTGGCAGCCATATTGGGAATGCATTGGAAGTTCTTGGCAGCGTTCTTGTTTTACAAGGTAAAGGATCTCAAGACACTCGAGATTTGGTTGCACTTCAAGGAGGGCAATTACTCGCTTTAACTGGAATCACATCCACACGTGCAGAGGGTGTGAAATTGATTCATGAAGTGCTTGATAACGGTAAAGCAATGGCCCTTTTTGTTGAAATGTGCGTTCAACAAGGAACTTCCAGAACGGTTGCAGAAAAACTCGCCATTCACCCCGAACAGATTTTGCCTCAATCAAAGAAAGTCACCACACTTTACTCACCGAATTCGGGATTTGTGGAATCCATTGATGCAATGGTTTTGGCTGAAGTTGCAAGAGAACTCGGAGCAGGTCGCTTTTCGATGAGTGATTCGATTAACCACGTCATAGGCTACGTTCTTGAAACTGGAAAAAATCACCCGATTGAGAAGGGGAAACCTTGGATTTCAATACATCATGACCTCGAATTAAGCTCTGTACACCTTGCGCGCCTTCGCAATTGTCTGAAAATCAGCGACGAACAATCTGCAGAATTTCAGCGACTCATTACCATCATCACCTAGTTGGATTGATAGAAGTCGTCATAAAGGTGAGGCTATTCGCCCACTTTGCCGATTTAGCTTAGCTGGTGGAGCGTGGGACTGTTAATCCCAAGGTCGAGGGTTCGAACCCCTCAATCGGCGTTTACAACTGAACCGTTGTGCCATTGCCTATTCGAAATTCGAAGGTGAAATCTCCCGGATGAGTGAGTTCATAAATCTCCCGAATACTCTGGAATAGGTTGCTTCGTACTGCATCTTGCAACGATTCAAAGGTAAAGCCAATCAGGATAAAATGACGTGTAATTCGACCGCAACTTCGCAAATGTCTGCGCATGACTTGCCCTAAAGACTGCGAAATTAAATCGACATGTATTGCACAGGTTTCATGGCATGTGCCACCAGGTCGTCCGGGGTAACAATTGATTCCACCGCCACTGATTCCCGCATCGTCAAAGAAGGGTTGGGCAAATTCACCATCGTCAAGATAATCAGGATGAATTCTCCAACCGTCTTGAACCGTATTGCAGTGAACGCAGAGAACTTCACCATGTTCGATGAACTGGTGAGATGGTTGGTGGCCTCCTTCACAATATGGGCCGTTTGCAGTGGTGATGCTTGGCATGTTGATGATGCCTGCATTCGCTTCAGTTCTATGTGGTAAAGGGACAAATTTTTTCATACCTCATAAGAGAATTCGACACTATATCAAGTGCGAGTCTCATTCCCATTCGATTGTGCCGGGGGGTTTGTGAGTAATATCGTAAACAACACGGTTTACCGCACCTTTCACAGTATTTGTGATGCGAGTACTGATCTTCTGCAAGATTGAGTGGGGAATCTCAGAGTATCGTGCAGACATTCCATCCATTGATTGAACAGCGCGTACAACAATTGTTTCACCATACGCACGCACGTCTCCATGAACCCCCACACTGCGAACAGGCAAGAGAGCAGCAAAATATTGCCAAGGAAGTTGCATCTTACAATCTGCTGCTGCTGCTTCAAATTCTTCCTCGACAATGGCACAGGCTTCTCGAACGACTGCTACACGTTCAGGAGTCAACTCACCGAGTGTTCGAACTGCAAGACCTGGACCCGGGAAGGGTTGGCGCTCTGCAACATTAATCTTCAAAGTTCGAGCAAGTTCTCGAACTTCATCTTTGTATAAATCTCGAAGCGGTTCCACCACTGTGAGGGTCATGTCTTCAGGTAATCCGCCAACATTGTGATGCGATTTGATGGTGTCGCGAACGCCGCCACCTGATTCAATCCAATCTGGAGCAATGGTTCCTTGAACGAGATATTTGGCTCCACATTTCTTTTGTTCGTCTTCAAATATTCGGATGAAGAGTTCTCCAATCACTTTGCGCTTTTGTTCGGGTTCAGTAACCCCTTTGAGTGCCTCAAAATACCGATCTGCTGCCTTGACAGTGACGAGATTTTTGATACCTTGTGCGGCAAGAAGTTTTTCGATTTCTTCAGTCTCGCCTTTACGCATAAAACCGGTATCGACATAGACACAGTGGAGTAATTCTCCTACAGCCTGATTCGCAATAACAGCGGCAACAGTTGAGTCAACTCCGCCTGAACAAGCGATGATTGCAATGTCATCAATGGTTGATTTGAGTGTCTCGATGGATTCTTGAATGAATTCATTCGAGTCAAACATTTCACTGGCCCCCATTGACTTCTCGGTCTTGGGACTTTACACGTTCAATTTGGTCGAGTTTGTTCTGTATCAATGCAGCTTCATATTCAGGGTTCTTGAGAGCAAGAATTTGTGTTGCAAGATAGCCTGCGTTATCTCCACGGTCAACACCAACCGTTGCAGCGGGAACACCAGGTGGGAGTTGAACAATGGAAAGGAGTGAATCAAAAGGAACCCTTCCACCGCAAGGAACACCAATAACTGGTTTGGTCGTCAAAGCAGCAACAGCACCTGGTAGCGCTGCTGCAAGTCCCGCCATAGCGATGAAGATTTGACAACCGTCTTCTTCAGCCTTGTGAATAATATCTTCGACAAATTTTGGCGACCGGTGAGCACTTGCCACACGTAGTTGATAACTGACGTTGAAGTGTTCAAGTATTTTCGTGCATTTTTCGGCTACGGGCATGTCTGATGAAGAGCCCAGTAATATGGTAACATCCATGCGTCTACGCCGGCGCGGGTGGTTCATCAAGATGTCTCTCCATCTCAACGGGAATCAATACCCAGAATCACTCTTCTTCAGAGAGAATAGAAGATTGAAGAAGAGGCCAATCGACACCAAAATTGAGGCTCTTGAATTGCTCTCGAGTTTGGCATCCAAACACATCAAATCGCAAATAGGGAAGACCGTCCTGAATAGAACCATAAATTTGCACAAACTGATTCGCTTCAAACCTCTTCATGGCCATGCAGGTTTGAGAAAATCGAGTTGACTTCACATCCCAATCGCTCAAGGACCCGATGGGTAATTTTTGCTTTGGGTTCCAGCGCATCTCAAAGACGTAACCTGCATCTTTGAAGATGAAGTCCAATGCTTTGACTAGAAGATAAATCGAGACGGTAGAATAAATCAGTCCGAATAAAACTCGATCAGGATTTTGGGAGACAAAGCCCCAAACCATTACCCCAAAGCACACAGATGCAAGCGCGACACCTACTCTTGATGCATTGAGAGTACCAACACGACTGGATACTCCTGCAAGCCCTCCAGTAAGCATGAGCAACATGCTGAGAGACCCCAGCCAAGGAATGAATTCTGAAGATGCGCCGGTAAACCACATTATCCAGCAAAAGGCCAATGGCAAAAATCCCCAAGCCATTGGGAAAAGTGCCTTCGATGCTTTGTTTTCAATCTGGACAGAACGCCAGCCAAACTTGCGCAACTTCCTGATATCCATGTGCATGCGACATATTGGCGCTATATACGCATTTCTTACTCATCATCGTATTCGTGACGAAGACAGAGGTTACGAGCTGCATAGACTTCATCGACGCGCCGAACAGGTGTCGTGATTGGAGCGGCATGAAGCGTTTCAGCATCAACTTGGAGAACTTCAGCAAAGTGAATTGCGAAGGTGTCAAGCGTATCTTTACTTTCTGTTTCAGTCGGTTCAACCATCATACACTCAGGAACGACCAGTGGGAAATAAACTGTGGGAGCCATGTAGCCCTTGTCAAGTAATCCTTTGGCAATATCCATAGCCGAAATGCCATACTTTTCTTTGGCAGGTTGTAATGAAAGTGTGAATTCGTGTTTTGCAACTTTTGCTTCTGCACCGTCTTTGACCAACGTGTCGACACCCGCTTCTTTAGCAGCTTTGTGAATCGCATGTCGGAGATAGTTCGCATTGAGAACGGCGTGTTCTGACATCGTTCGCAAACCTCGTCCATATCGTCGGTAATAAGCCCAGCAACGAATCACTGCACCAGCATTACCATGCCATTGCTGAACTTTTCCGATACTGTGAGTCGGTTGATACCAACCATACCACATGTCGTCAATGGCCATTTGGGATTCGTCACCCACTGGAGGACGTTTCTTGACCAGAGGGCCTGGAAGGAATTCGGCAAGATGAGACTTCACGCCTATTGGACCAGAGCCTGGGCCGCCACCACCGTGAGGTTGACTGAAGGTCTTGTGCAAGTTGAAGTGTACTGCATCGAACCCCATAAGACCAGGCGAAGTGATTCCGAGAATGGCATTGAAATTTGCACCATCATAGTACATCTGTCCACCGACATCGTGGACAATTGCAGAGGCTTCAACGATATCTGCTTCAAACAACCCGAGTGTATTCGGATTCGTAATCATCATGACGGCAGTTGTTTCATCAGCAACTGCCCGCAGAGCATCAAGGTCAATTCTACCGTCTTCTCGGCTTGGAATCTCAACAATCTCAAAGCCGCACATTGCAGCACTCGCCGGGTTTGTTCCGTGAGCGGAATCAGGTACAATGACCTTGGTTCGCTGAGTTTCACCGCGTAGTCTAAAGTATTCTTGAACACATCGAACAGCGGTGAACTCTCCTTGAGCACCTGCCACGGGTTGTAGAGTCACTTGATCCATACCTGAACAGACTTCAAGCATATACTGCATCTCATGGAAAATCGCCAAGAGACCCTGAATGTGGTGTTCAGGTTGATGTGGGTGAATGTCAGCAATGCCTGGTATTTGGGCAATGACTTCATTGACACGTGGATTGTGTTTCATGGTGCACGAACCAAGTGGATAAAATCCGGTATCGATTCCGAAGTTACGCTTCGACATCCACGTGTAGTGACGGACCATTTCAGGTTCAGATAAACGGGGCCAACGCGGCAGGTTTTTTCGAGCCAAAGTCTCTGGCAACGCGATTGAGGATGCTGGTAAGACAGGGGCAGGTTGTGAATAGCCTTGGCCTACAGCGCCATTGTGTTCAAACAAATGACTCATGCAGTCACCAACCGTGAAGATGCCCAAACAGCAAGATGAGCGGCGAACAATTCGATCTGCTTTTCGCTGGTTTGATCGGTGAACGTTACTAAAAGCCAATTTTTGCGTTCAGGATACCAAGCAGACAGGTCAAAGCCTCCGATGATTCCTAACGTGTCTAAGTGCGCCAAACATTCTTCACTCGAACCGGGCAATTCAATGACAAATTCGTTGAAATGATGATTGTTTGCGTGAGGTAATACAATGTTTTCTATTTCTCCTAATTTCTGTTTTGCGAGAAGACAAGCGGTCATGTTACGAACTGCGAGCGTGTGAAGGCCTTCAGGGCCGAGTAAGGCCATGTGCATTGCACCCATCAATGCAATCAATGTCTCGTTTGTGCAGATGTTTGAAGTCGCACGGTGTCGGCGAATGTGCTGTTCTCGGGTTGATAATGTGAGACAATAAGCTACTTTTCCATCGACATCTATACTGCGTCCAACAATTCGACCTGGCATCAAACGGAGATAGGCTTTGGTGCATGCAAATATTCCATAAATTGGACCCCCGCCAGTGACTGGGCTGCCAAGAGGTTGCCCTTCACCGACAACGATATCTGCGCCGTATTGGCCTGGTGCTTCGACTAAACCAAGAGAAACAGGTTGAACGGCCACAATCAAAGCAGTGTGCTCTCCAATGATGTCTTTGAGTTGTGAGATTCCACCATCGAGAATCCCGAGAGGATTTGGCTGTTCGATGTATATACCGCAAGAGCCAGCAGCCTCAGATACACTCTCTAAATCCAAAGTTCCATCAGCATGATGTCTAAGGAATTTGATATTAATTTCAGCACCTTGACAATAATTGTGCATTACCGAAAGACGGTCCGGAGGGGTGAGTTCAGAAACATACACAGTATCTTTTTCAGTCGCCTTACGGTTGTGAACGCGCACTGCACACGTCAATGCCTCGGCAGCTGCAGTCGAACCATCATACAGAGAAAGATTCGCCACGGGCAAACCAACAAGTTCCGATATCAAAGTTTGAAACTCCCACATTGCCTGTAGCATTCCTTGGCTTACTTCCGGCTGATATGGCGTGTATGCGGTAAGGAATTCCCCCCGTGTGACCAGTTGGAATACGGAAGCAGGAACATAATTCCTGTACAATCCCGCTCCGAGGAAAGAGACACGTTCACCCATAGCCACGTTTGCACCGAGGAGTCTTCTTGCATCTGCCAAGATTTCTTCCTCGGATTGTGGAGGCGGTAATGGCAAGTCCCCAGTCATCCGAACCTCTGCAGGAATATCTTCGAACAAATCTTCGATTGAAGACATTCCCATTGCTGCAAGCATCTCAGCCTCTCGGCCCAAATTCGGTAGTTGGTCGACCATATCATCACTCACGCCACATGGGTGCAACTTAAACCAAGCGCGAGACGCCCTTAATTATCGCTCTTCAGCGCTGTGCTTTTGAAATGCCGAATACCTCATGTTCTCCCTCTTCATGGAATGACTATGGCGCACATAGCAATGGTCGTAACCAATGCCTGTTCACCAGACCCTCGAGTCTTGCGGCAAGCGGGTTGGCTTGTCCAGCAAGGCCACGAAGTAACCGTTCATGCTTATGATCGAAACCAAGAACATTCTTTGAGTGAATCTTACAACGGAGTTCGCA
>CABYOM010000012.1 GCA_902520595.1 uncultured Candidatus Poseidoniales archaeon
TCATCGATCTTGAAAAACCACGGTTTAGCAACCAACTTTCAGATGTTTCATCACCTTCTAAATATACATTTGAAACAGAGCCTCTTCTCACTTTGGAGCGAAGAAAGGCAATTCGCAGTAAATTAAATGGGGAGGTAAAACCATTCAATCCAGTCAGCATGCCTTGTAATGGGCGACGGAATGGATCTGATAATCGCCAAAATTTAGCTTTGCTTTTGCCTTTTTTAACTACCAAAGCACCGGGCTCAAATGCTTGAGCACCGAGTAAGTCAAAGTCAAAGATTCGCTGGGAAGTGGGATAGGCTGTTTGCATAACGTGGAATCCATGGTCGAGTAGGAAGCCGTTCACGCTTTCAGTTACCATTCGACCACCAATGTGGTTTTGACGCTCAAAAACCTGCACATCAACACCGGATTCCTTCAGTAAGAGGGCGCACTGCAAGCCAGCGATTCCTGCCCCAATCACTGCAACAGTTTGCCCCACTGACTCACCTCAAATTTTCAATTTTGTTTTGAATTCTTCTAGATACGGCCCCATAGACTGAATCAAAAGAGCGTCGGGGTGGGTTCGAATAACCAACCCATCCAGATACATGAGAGCACGAATGATGGGGAATGCCTCTTCACCAAAATTTGCACCAGCGTGTTCAACAGCCGCCCGGACGGTCTTCATCATGATACGCGTGAGACTTTGTTCTCCGACGGGTTTCAATTCAAAGTCATGATAGATTTCAGCCATAGTGGAATAATATTTTTCCAATTTCTTAGGCTTAGGAGGTAGCTCTGTCATCGCAAGTAATGCAGTAAATGCTTCAGTTCGCTCTTGTCGAGAGAGATGGTCAAAGAAAGTAAACAAGGAATGTGCAACATGTTGAGGCGCATGGCAAATCGCACCGTTATCAATGAAGACGAATTTTCCATCATCATCAACAATACAATTTCCAGGATGGAGGTCTCCATGGAAAGTGCCTATTCCAAACAAATAAGCACCGTGAATTCGGAAGAACTGGAGTAAGAAATCCCAACTCAATGCTTTTTCTTCAATTCCCTGTTCAAGTGACATACCGTCAATAAACTCAGAGACCAGGATATCTTCATTTGAGAGTTCTGCATAATATACCGGGAAACGTAAAAGTGACATGTCAAAATCTTTCGAAATTGATGCCTGAATTTCTTTTAGTTCGTCTGCCCCCTTGATTTCATTTCGCAAATCAAGTTCGCGCAACGTGTAATCTGCAACGTGATTGATGAGGGCCATTGGATTCCCAACTTTGCGTAATTTAGGAGCAAAGATAAGAAATATGCGTAACCATCTTCTCATTCGTACAACTTCTTTTTTGAATTCAACTGCGTTCGTTTGCTTAATGAATTTGATGACTACTTCTTCACCTGTTTTCAATCGTCCGCGATGAACTTGACCTACGGAGGCAGCAGCGAGTGGCTCGTCATCAATAAATTCGAACGCATCACTAAACCCTGCGGGTGCTTTCAGAGCAATAGTTTCGTGAAGGTTTTCAGATTCTATCGAAGCTGCGTGCTGATACAGTTGCTGTAATTGACGGCATTTTTCAACTCCAAGTAAATCAGGCCGCAATGCAAAAATTTGAGCGAGCTTAACTGCAATGAGTCCCTGCTTTTGGATCCAATCAAGGTCAGCGGGTTTTTTACGCAAAATCTGACGCATAAATCGAAAGAAGGTCAGCATTCGCATTACTTCACCTCATAGTTTTCAATTTCAATCAGAGTCTTCGTCTAAATCTTCTTCGATGAAAATCAGAGTGTATCGCCATTTAGGGCCAACATCATCTTCCAACATTTCGCGCCGAATTCGTACGTTACCAGTTTCGGGATATCGAGCCATAAGTGCGCCTTCAATAATTCCATCATCAAGTTCCCAAAGAGGGAGAGATTCTGAGTCACTAAAATTCGCAGGATGAGCAAGTTTTACGATGATATGGAAGAAAGGATCGCTATCGTAATCCAATTCACCCAGGCCTGCATGTTCCCACCAGTCCATCAATTCACTTAGATATTCAACGTGACCCTCGATCTTTCTTAGACTAAACGTCAACTCTTCACCGATTCTTTGACCGACTTGACGCAGCATTGTATTAATGTCAATTCCAAGCTGCTTTAGACTCTGTACTGTGCCGTCTTGGAGTGCTGCACGTGCTTGGTTGATTTCTCTTGTAGATGCCAAGAATGATTTGGGGTTAAATGGAGTATCGTTTTCAGGAAGTTCGGTACTCACTTCAAGAGCGTCCCTGAACTGATCCAGGAACGAGCCTTGCCCTACTGTTAGTCGGAGTGGGTCAACAATTCGCTCTTCCGTAAATCGCTTTTTAGCACTTTCAAATTCTACAGCCTTATTCCAGATAGCAGAAACAAAATCAGAATGTGAACTGTTGAATACGTCGGAATTGATTACGAGGGCTGCATCATCTCGCCCTCGCCCAACTGGATTTTCTTCGACATGAAGGAATTGAATCACTTGATTCATATCTTGGAGAACGCCAAGGGAACTGATTTCGTCAGTATGACGAATTTCGATAGAGTCATCCAGTTGATCATAGAAGCGAGTTGTACGACGGTCAAGTTGTGCGAGGACCGTAACTACAACACCTCTTTTTGCTGCTGAATTCACTTCATCTAATCCAGAAGAACGGCACAAATGTAGAATTCCAAATCTCCCCAGGAGGAGGACTAAGCGCTCTTCGGCCTCATCAGCAAAATTTGCAATCTTCTTGTGAATATGTTCTCGGCCCTTAAGCACTGCAAATCGAGCATTGGTTTCTGCAGAAGATGCATCATCATCTTTATCATAATCTGGTTTGGCACCTGACATGAGTTTCTCAAAGGATTGGCTGGTTCGGTCAATACGCTCTCTCTGGTCTTTAATGAGCCGTTCAAATAACACTGGAAGTGATGAGCAAGAGAAGCGCATAGGACGATCGGCGGTTACGCTAACCAATCCGATTTCGGTAAGCCTCGAAAGAGAATTGTAAGCATCCAAACGATTTGTTCCGAGTTTTTTAGCCAATTCGCTCGCCTTGAGTTCCTTCGAAGTTGAAAGAATTACTACCGAGCGTGCCTCACGTTCTGAAAGGCCAGCATCTTGGAATAATTCTGCCCAATTCATTTCATTTTTCCTCCTGAAGAAAGTTCACTGAAGGCGTCTAGAATTCTGGCAACGTGGCGACGAGGTCTGAACAGCCAATCATAACAGTAGTGCACCGAACGATCTGGTCCGATTAGGAACGAGGATTTAGCAGGAAATAATCCGAGGTGAACCGGTACGCCGTAAGCGTCGGCGACCTCTCGGTCAGGGTCACTCAACAGTGAGAAAGGCAATTTCAGTTCGGTTTTAAAGCGACGATGATCTTCAAGAGAGTCTTGACTAATACCGATTATCTCGACAGGAGGTGTGAGTGACTGGAATAAATCGTATTGCTGCTTGAAGGTTAAACAGCCTCGCTTACAGGTTGGAGAACCGTCTTTGGCGTAGAAAAACAACACTTTCCACTTGCCATCATAGTCGGCGAGCGAGATCATTTCATCGGTTGATGACGGTAGAGTGAAATTCGGAGCTTTTTCGCCTACAAGTTGACTTCCCATATTCACTCCTCACAGGTCTTGCATGTTAATGTAGTGTCTAAGCCTGTTCTGGAATGAGATGACCCATTCGGTCTGCTTTAGTGGACAGATAGTGACTGTTTGTCTGGCAACGTCCGGTAATGTGGGCTACACGCGCCTCGACTTCGATGCCGTTTTCATGGAGTCCGTTTATTTTGAGAGGATTGTTCGTCATCAATCGAACGCTATCAATGCCAACTTGATTGAGCATGAATGCACTGAAGGCGTAGTCTCGACCATCCGCTGGAAGATTGAGGGCTAGATTTGCATCGAGGGTGTCGAAGCCTCTTTCTTGCAAAGCATAGGCACGCATCTTTTGTTCGAGTCCTATTCCTCTACCTTCTTGTCGCATGTAAAGAATTGCTCCGCATCCCTCTTCTTGTATCCGTGCCATCGATGCTTTGAGTTGAGGTCCGCAGTCACACTTGAGTGAACCAAATGCATCACCAGTCAAACACTCAGAGTGTATTCGTACCAACGGAGACTTCGAGGTGTCATCAAGGCCAACAGAAAGAACGGAGTGCTCTGCGCCTTTTTCGTCTACGAATACTCGCATGCGAAAATTCCCTAGTTCTGTGGGCAATATGGTGTCTGCTTTAACATCATCAATGTTCAAGTTATGTTTCATAGACGCTACTTTGGCGATGTAGATATAAACGAGTGTATGAAACCTCATTTTTGAAAAACACTTCTTTATATCATAAAAGGTAGAAGTTTACTCATGCACACAGTAGAATGCGACGTTGGAGTTGCGGCAATAGTCCGTAAATCTCGGTCCATTCTGCTCGTCAAAGAAGCCCATGGACGCTACAAGGATTGCTGGGGCCTACCAAAAGGCTACGTCAACAAAAACGAACTTCCAAGTCATGCTGTACTTAGAGAACTCCAAGAAGAGTGTCATGTCGAAGGGGAAATTATCGGCGTTCAAGCTGTTCGCGAGCGCTTGCTCGACGGAATGCCTGCAATCTTCATTGCATACAAGGTAAAACTTAACCCGAAACAAAATCCTATCCCAGGCGATGAAGTCACGGAAGCTCGCTTTGTCCACGCAGATGAATTCGAAGAATTGGCATGGATCAGCGACGCAATGCATTCAATGGCGAGTACTGCTGTCAACTCAAATCAAGCACTCAAAACAATCGATTACGAACCAAGCCGTGGCCATCCATACATGTTGCACACTCTCTCAAAAAAGTGGGGTGGCGAAGCATGAATCCAAGACTCGTTGACCGAGTTCGCACGTGCAACGATAAACCGATCAATACCGATGGACAATATATCTTGTATTGGATGATTACGAATCGCCGCATCAATCATAATGCTGCCCTCGAATATGCTGCTGAAATGGCCGTTCATCACAATGTCCCACTACTCGTCTTGGAAGAAATTTCAACCAGTCACAGATTTGCAAATGATCGTATTTGCACTTTTATGGTCCAGGGCATGCTTGAAAACATGCAAATTTTCAAAGACCACAATATTCGATACATTCCATGGGTCGAAACTCCTTTGAGCGGTATCAAGGGAATCCTCCACGACCTTTCTCAAGATGCTGTCATGGTCATCACCGATGATTATCCGACTTATTTCCCACTGAAAGCCGTACGATATGCAAGTCGATCCTGCAACCGAAGAGTCATAGCAGTTGATTCAAACGGTGTATTTCCTATGTCATGGACAGAACGGGCCTATCCTACCGCACATGGATTTAGACGATTCGTCCATGAAAAATTTGTCGAATGTATGGAAACATGGCCAAAGTTTAATCCGATTCCAGAAGGTAAAGATGTGTGGTTATCGGATGAATTGTTTGAAACACTCTCAAAAAAATGGCAGTTCCACGTCACACCATTTGAATGGCTATGGAGGGTTGGAGAGGTCGGAAGTGCTGGCCGTGAAGCATTGTCAACAATCGATATTGACCACACTGTTCCTGCGGTTCCTCACGCCAAAGGTGGCCGCAGCACCTGCGTTCGAATGTTGCGTGAATTCCTGACCAACCGTTTGTATCGTTATGCTGATGATCGAAATGCGGTAAGCACACCTGCGACCAGTGGGCTGTCTCCGTGGTTCCACTTTGGCCACCTCTCCACGATTGAAGTCGTTCAAAACATTCTTCAAACGAACTCATGGGATCCTGAAACCGTCCAAATGCCGCGCAGAGGGGCGAGAGAGGGTTGGTGGAACTTAGACCGTTCAGTGGAAAGTTTCCTCGACCAAATCATAACTTGGAGAGAACTTGGATTCAATAACGCCTACCACAATCCTGACCATGACAAATTTGAATCTTTACCAAATTGGGCCAAGACCACTCTGATGGAGCATGCGAGTGATGAGCGTGTTCAATACACCTTTGAGCAAATCAGGGATGCGGATACTCATGATGAGATTTGGAATGCTGCTCAACGTCAACTAATCCGAGACGGGATAATCCACAACTATCTGCGAATGCTGTGGGGCAAGCGTATTCTTGAGTGGGCTCCATCGCCCCAAGTTGCTGCTGAATGGATGATTGAACTCAACGACAAATACGCACTTGACGGAAGAGACCCCAATTCCTACACAGGAATTTTCTGGGTTCTCGGACGCCACGATCGAGCTTGGGGTCCTGAGCGTGCGATATTCGGTAAAATACGTTACATGTCTTCCGCAAACACCCGTAGAAAATTTGATTTGAAACCTTACCTACAAGAATTTCGTTAATGAGGTTATTTCATGGAATACAAGCATTCGACTAAAGTCGTAACCAGTGTTGAAGACACGTTTGCATGGCATGAACGAAAAGGAGCTTTTCGCAGATTAATGCCGCCTTGGGAAGAAGCGGAGCAAGTCGGAGAACTGTCTTCTTTGGAAAATGGAACACGACTTACATTCAAGGTCCCAATGGGCCCCGTGAGTATGAAATGGATTGCAGAACACTCTGGATATAATCCGCCTCATGCATTCGAAGATACTATGATCAGCGGCCCCTTCAAAAAATGGCACCACGTTCACTCTTTCGTTGAAACAGAAGACGGTGCATGCCGAGTAGATGACCATGTAGAATACACGCTTCCAATGGGAGTACTTGGTCGGATATTTGGCAGTGGCAACATTAAACGGCGTTTGAAGAGAATGTTCCGCGCAAGGGAAATTCGATTGGTTAAAGATTCAAAAAGATTCCAAGATTTCGCTCATATGAAAAAGAAAAAAATTCTCATCGCTGGCTCCTCAGGACTTATTGGACGTCAACTCATCGCCTTTTTCGACACCGTTGGCCACGATGTTTGGCGCCTCGTACGAAAAGACCCTAAAGGTAAGCAGATATTTTGGAAACCGAGTGAAGGAAAAATCAATCCTAAGGATTTGGAAGGGTTTGATGCGGTAATTCATCTTGGCGGAGCAGGCATAGGTGACAAACGTTGGACAAAAAAGCGTAAGATTGTTCTCGAAGAGAGCAGGACCAAAAGTACTGAACTCCTTTCATCCACCTTAGCAAATCTTGAGAATAAGCCTGAAGTTTTTATTGTCTCGAGTGCCATTGGAGTTTATGGGAGCCGTGGTGATGAAGAACTTACTGAGAGTTCCACTGCGGGAGAAGGCTTCCTCCCAGACCTCTGCAAATCCTGGGAACTTTCAGCCAAACCGGCAATAGATGCTGGAATCCGCACAATTCACTGCCGTACAGGTTTAGTTCTGGATGCAACTGGTGGCGCACTGAAGAAGATGTTACTACCTGCACAACTTGGAGCAGGAGGCCCAATCGGATGGGGGAAACAATGGTATTCATGGATTTCTATGGATGACCAAGTCTACGCAATGAATCATGTAATGATGACTGAGGAATGCGAAGGAGTTTACAATTTCTCATCCCCAACCCCATTAAGGCAAAAGACATTTGCAAAAGTACTCGGCAAAGTTTTGTGGAGACCGTCTTTTATGCCCGTCCCGCCTTTTGGCATCTGGTTCCTGCTAGGAAAAATGGGCGTAACTCTAGCGACTGATAGCGCCAAAGTATTGCCAAATCGCCTCATTGAAAGCGGTTATGAATTTGAATACTCTACACTCGAACCCGCTCTTCGAGATGCACTTGGCAAATGGAACGATTAATCAAATCATGAACCATTGATTTGAACAAACCCTTTCTATGTAGGGTTATTTTGTCGAGGGAGAAAGTAATGTTGAGAAAGCGAACTGCACTTTACGATAAAAGTTCAGTGTTAATCGACGACTCAGCACGTCTCCATTTCGACGAACTGCCTCCGAGAGAATAGCATTGTAGGCAGCATACATGAGACGTGGCGAGCGGCGGGCATCTTTGTCCAAGAGAGGCAAAAGACCGAGTGCATTTTTTCGATGTGCTTGGATGTGATCGATGTAGTGACGCATGAAATTTTGCCAAGCTTTGGTGCTGGCAAGTGCAGGATCTTGAAGTTCCGTTTGTTTAATGCCAAATTTAGCAAGTTCTTCTGAAGGTATGTATATTCTATTTCGTGATAAATCCTCTTGGATATCCCGAAGCACGTTCACTAATTGAAGGAAGATACCCATCTCAACCGCATGCCTACGAGCATTTGGGTCGTTGTAGCCATAGATTTCGATGAGACAAAGTCCTACTGTAGAAGCAACCCGATAGCAATACTGACGCAAATCTTCAAAGCGTTCATACGAAGTATCAAACAAATCATCTTCCATACCGTTGATGAGTTCACGTAGGTGAATCACTTCGATAGGATAACGGTTCAATGTGTCTGCTAATGCGATAAACATCGGTTCACTCATTGCCACGCCAGATTCGATGAGATCAAGATTTTCTCGAAAGGAGTTGAGCGCACGAAGACGTTCAAAATTCTCTCGTTTCGAATAAAGCGCATTAAAATCACGCTCTTTGCGCAATTCTTCACTTTGAATTTCAGTCATAGCATCAAGATGGCTTAGATCTCGTGACGGCAACCAATCACCGTCAACGATATCATCGACTCGGCGACAGAATGCATACAGTGCATTTACAGCTTTACGCTTCGGTTCTGGAAGATGACGGAATGAACGGAAAAAGGAAGACGATGCTGAGCGTGCGATACTTTCGCATTCCATGTAAGCAAGATGAACTCGCTCTGATGCTCCGATATCAGTTTCATCATTGAGAAGGAAAATCGAAGCCATATGAGTCACCCAACATCACTTGCTCTTTGTGTGCGTATATGAACTGTGGTTTTTTGATAGAGTTGAAAGAGATTTTTTCAAGCGAGTTGTGTCCAATCGACTTCAGCTTCAGCCATTTCAATTTCGTCAACATCCATTTGTGCAAGTTGAAGTTTTCCTGAAAGTTCATCATTGACTGCATGCCAATAGGAGTAAGCCTCAATTACCCATATTCCCGATTCTCGTGTTCCGTTTCCAGAACCTTTCACTCCGCCAAATGGCAAATGAGCTTCTGCTCCGGTTGTTGAGTTGTTAATTCCGGTCATTCCAGCCTTGATTCCAGTCTTGTAACGGTATGCTTCAAGACGGTCGTTGGTGTAAATCGCAGATGATAGCCCGTATGGACTGGCATTCGCTAAGTGAAGAGCATGGTCGAAATCATTCGCTTTACAAATTGTTACAGCGGGTCCGAAGACTTCTTCATGGAAACATGTCATATCCTCAGTTACCTCTGTAAAAACGTGAGGCCACATGAACACACCATCTTCAGCAGTGCCAAGGAAATTTGCAGGCTTGTTATTGCTGGTAATTCGTCCCTTACCGAAGATTTGCTTTGCGCCAGAAGCATTGCACATTTCCACGCCAGTAAGGAAATCTTTAGCGTATTTTTCTGAGAGCATTGGGCCGTAGAGTACCCCGTCATGAACAAGTGAATCACCAATGGTTGTCGATTCAACCTTTGCCATAAATTTGGTCATAAACGCATCATAGATATCTTTGTGGAGAATCAGATTTCCAAGGGATGTGCAACGTTGTCCTGCGGTTCCAAAAGCACCCCAGTATGCACCTTCAACAGCGTTGTCAAGATTCGCACTTGGCATAACGACCAATGGGTTCTTGCCACCGAGTTCAAGAGAACACGAGACGAGGTTTCGGCCACATACTTCGCCAATCATCTTACCAACTTCAGTCGAACCGGTAAATGAAATCTTATTCACCATTCCTTCGTCAACTGCATCAATCAGATATTGACCTGCTCCACTTCCTTTTCCGTGAACTAAGTTGATGACACCATCCGGAAGGCCCGATTCGTGCATTATGCGAGCAAGAGCGAAGGAAAGTAGAGGGGCATCTTGAGGGCTCTTCCAAACACACGTGTTCCCACACATGATGGCTGGAATCATTTTCCAAAATGGAACCGCAGCAGGGAAATTGCACGCGTTAATGATACCACAGACGCCGAGTGGACGGCGATAGGTGAACAGTTCCTTGTCAGGTAATTCAGAGTTTACCGTTTGGCCGTAGAGCCTTCGCCCTTCTGACTGAAAAAACAGACAAGTATCGATGGCTTCTTGCACTGAACCCGCAGATTCCTTCAAAGTTTTTCCAATCTCTCGGGTCTCAAGAGCCACAATTGCGTCCTTGTGCTCCATCAATAACCGGCCCATATTCCCTATGATTTGGCCACGAGTTGGGGCTGGAGTTGCTGCCCAGTCAGGGAAAGCAGAACGAGCCGCTTTTAGGGCATCGTAAACGTCATCTCGTGTCGAAAGAGGGAATTCACCCAAAGTGTCGTTAAGAATTGCAGGGTTAATGGATGTGAAAGTTGCTCCATCGCTTGCCAATGAGAGTTGTCCGTTAATGATATTGTAGCCTTTAACGGAGGGTTTTCCGTTTGGATTTTCAATAGCAAGGAATTCGAGACCTGTTTCAAGAACATGAACCATAACCGACCCAAAGGAACGCCCCTCTTGAAATTGATGGACGATTCGGTAAGGAAAAATTCTCCAATTGGTTCATCGAATCTTATCTTAAGGTTAAAAGGGGGGCGGCGTGAAGAGCAAGAAGAGAGGCGGTCAGCCTATCATTAAATAGGCTCGACTGTTGAACGAATGAAGTGAATGTATGGCGAAAGATGAGAAAACAATGTCCTTGCGTGTGTCAAAAGCAATTCCGTCCGATGTTGGTCATGGAAGAGCCCGTATTTCGGGAGAAAATGATCTCGGTTTGAAACCGGGTGACATTGTAGAAATTAAAGGCGAAAAGCGCTCTACTGCTGCGATATACTGGCGAAGCCGACCTGAAGATTCGAAGATGGAAATCATCCGCGTCGATGGTATCATTCGCAAGAACGCAGGCGTAAGTCTAGGTGACAGAGTCACAGTAAGCAAAGTCGAAGCAAAAGAATGCACGAAACTCGTACTCTCTCCAGTCATGGCCAACAAGCAGAAAGTGAAGTTTGGCCCGGGAATAGAAGGCTTTGCCCGAAGAGGACTCTCAAAGAGACCCGTTGTTCAGGGCGACCGAATATTCATTCCTGGGATGACGTTGTTTGCTGAAGCGCTTCCATTTGCTGTTATTCAAACAACGCCGAAAGGAATTGTCAAAGTGACTAATGATACTGACATAGTCATAAAAGACGAAGCAGTTGATGATGTTAATGTTGGTCAATCGGAAGGTATTACCTACGAAGATGTTGGAGGAATTGGACAACAATTACAAAAGGTTCGTGAGATGATTGAACTTCCTCTTAAGCACCCTGAATTATTCCGCCGACTTGGCATTGATCCGCCGAAAGGTGTTCTTCTTCATGGTCCGCCAGGAACGGGTAAGACCATGATTGCAAAGGCTGTAGCAACTGAAGTTGATGCACACTTCAAAATCATCAATGGACCCGAAATAATTTCAAAGTATTACGGGGAATCTGAGAAACAACTCCGAGAAATCTTTGATGAAGCTGCCGACAATGCACCTGCGATTGTTTTTATCGATGAAATAGATTCAATCTGTCCGAAGAGAGAAGATGTAAGCGGTGAAGTCGAGCGACGAGTTGTAGCTCAAATGTTGACCCTCATGGATGGTATGCAAGGGCGAGATAACGTTGTTGTGATTGGTGCTACCAATCGAAGAGATGCCTTGGACCCTGCACTTCGGCGCCCCGGGCGTTTTGATCGCGAAATCGAGATAGGCGTTCCTGACCGCGAAGGACGAAGTGAAATCATGGATGTGCACACGCGTCAAATGCCAATTTCTGACGACTTCGAAATCAACTGGGTTCTCGACAACACATATGGGTTTGTCGGAGCCGACCTTGCAGCTCTCGTTCGAGAATCTGCTATGAAGGCACTTCGACGCTATCTACCTGAAATCGATTTGGAAGAAGAAACAATTCCGCCGGAAGTTCTTGAAAAGATGGAAGTTCGAATGGATGATTTCCGTGAAGCGATTAAGGATGTTGAACCGTCTGCACTTCGTGAGATATATGTCGAAATCCCCGAGATCACTTGGGATGAAGTCGGCGGGCTCGATGAGGTCAAAGACCGTCTCAAAGAATCGGTTGAGTGGCCTCTTACAAAACCCGAATTATTCGAACACTTCGGAATCAAACCCCCTCGAGGCATCGTTCTGTTTGGTGCACCTGGGACCGGTAAAACCTTGCTTGCAAAGGCAATCGCGAATGAAGCACAAGCTAATTTCATCAGTATCAAAGGACCTGAAATGATTTCAAAGTGGGTCGGTGAATCTGAGCGCGGTATTCGTGAAATTTTCAAGAAGGCGAAGCAATCTGCACCTGCGATTATCTTCTTGGATGAATTTGAATCCATTGCGAGCATGCGCTCATCTTCAGGATCCGAAGGTAGCGATGTTGGTAATCGTGTTGTCAATCAACTCCTTGCCAGCATGGATGGAGTCGAATCGCTGGACGGTGTAATTGTCGTTGCTGCAACTAACCGGCCTGAAATGATTGACCCAGCGCTTCTCAGAAGCGGGCGATTTGAGCGAGTTCTTCACGTTCCTCCTCCGGATGCAGGCTCCCGTGAAGTTATCTTCAACATTCACAGCCAGGGAATGCCTCTGTCCAAGTTTTCTTTGAAAGACATCATCGGTGGTCTTGACGGATTTACGGGTGCTGATATCGAAGCAGTATGCCGAGAAGCCGCCCTTATCTGCATGCGAGCAGACAAGAAAAAGGTCACAAAAAAGCACTTTGAAGAAGCGATTAAACGCGTTCGACCAACAGTTAATGCTGAGATGTTGTCATACTATCAAAAGATGGAAACACTGCTTACATCAGGGCTATCCAATATCAAGCGAAATCGCGATACTGGATTCGGCATGGAATCAATGTGATGCATTCTCTGGAATCGACGCATTGATGTGCTGCACTGTTGTGGTCAACCCATAAGTGAGGTGAAATCGAATGGCTGTCTTTGCTCGTGAAATTGTTGGTCGCCAAGTGGTTGATTCACACAGCCAACTTCTCGGCACCTTGCGAGATATTGTCTTTGACAAACAGTCAGGCACAGTCTTAGGTATTCGAGTCAAAATTGAAGAAAACCTTGACCCAACTGCTCTGCCATGGGATATGAATGAGGGATTGATGGAGATCCCTGTAGATGAGGTCGCTCGAATCGCCTCAAAAATTCACTTGAAGCGATAAAATCGTAACATTGAACATTGAAAAGGAGCAAATGCTGATGAGCATTTATCTCCCACATGATAACAACCTTCTAAACACAACCGAACACGTGGCTATGTCGGAACAGTGCTCTAGAAGGTGACCTCATGCTCGGCAACGTGAATATCAATTACCGAAGAATAGGCCTACAAGCCGCATTCTGGCTCGTAATGTCACTGTTGTTGATGAGCGTTTTACTCAATTTCGTGAACCTTTCCAGTTCAAATCAATTATCAGCTTACGATGATGACTGGAATGACATGTCAGCATTCCGGCAAGATATCAAAGACATGGGGATTCAAACCAGTTCACTCGTGAGTAGTCCTCTCCTTTTAGCCGATATTGAAGACCCTCGCAACACAACATACATTCTTGCCGGAGTTGAACGCGATACCCTTTCACTCCCTCAATTTGATAGTGACGGATTCATTACAATCGCGGCTGAAGACGGTTACTCACCATCTGAAATAGATGCTATTGTCGAGTTTGTCGATGCAGGTGGCACCGCTTTGATTCTCGAAGATTATGGATTTGCAGGAAGTATTGCCCAGGCTTACGGCGTTCGCTATACTGGTTACCAACTTTATGACACAACTTATGTTGAAGAACTCGATTACAATTATGTTTGGATGTGTGTTCAAGCAACTCCGTGCGGCATGAACGGTAGCAGTATTGACCCTGAGACCATCTCTGTTCATGAACGGTGGAGTGGAATGAATGGCGAAGGCGCTCATCCGTGCAGTCTTCTCAACGGGCAGACAATGCCTCTTGAAGACGCAGGTTTATGCTCTCAGCACTGGATAAATGGAGAAATCCAGTACAACGCTACTTACCAGTTATTGTTGAATAATATCACAGCACTCGAACTCATTCCCGGAGTAAACGGAGCACTTTCTGAAGTCTCGATACGTGCAGTTACCAGTAACGAAGCTACCGTAGATGTCAACGGCGATGGAGAAATATGGGTGGGTAATGAACAGACATCAGAAACCCCAGATTTATGGGGCCAGTTTAATCTCAGTATCGAAGCATGTGCACGCAAGTCATGTGACCCAGATGAAGGTGGAAGAATCGTATTCATGGCTGATGGTTCAGCATTGATTAACGCAATTTACGATTATCAAGGGTTTAATGATCCGAACAACCCACTTTATGGAAGCAATGATTGTGTTACGAGTAACGAAAAATGTATTCCTGAAAACGATAATAGAAAGTGGGCGATGGACTTCATTGCAGAAGCCCTCATGTCCACGGTTCCAGGCGAGGAAGGTCAACCTGCGGAAGATGCGATGGTTATTTTCGATGAATCGAGACATCCACAAAACGCATTATTCGCTGATTCTTACAATACGGTATACTTCTTGTTAGTCTATTTTACCGGTGAAGGATTAGCAATGCTTCTGCTGTTCCTTGTTCTGTTTATCGCCTTCGAAGCGGTTCTCATCAAAAAGCGAGACCCTGAACCATGGCGCCACGTCTTCAGCATTATTTACTACGGATTCGGTGATGCGAACAGATACACCTACTATGCAAAAACCGATAAAATACGCCAAGTATTCCTCTCGAAGGTACGAAATCAAAATGGCTTGAGCAGAGAAGAATTCCACGCGATGCCAGCTCGTGAACTTGTGTCACTCATCAACGATCCCGTACTGGCTAAATTTGCCATAGAGCCAACAAAATATTCACTTGAGCAGACTGTAGCGGTCGTCAAACGAATCAAATCGTGGGGACGAACCTGAGGTGGTAGAAATGTGGACACGTAAGGCATCATTCACCTTCACTGGCGGTATTGCGCTGATACTTATTGGCATGATGATTGCGAATCTCCAAATGATGATTCTTGGAATTTCCTTCATCGCCTTTATTGTCGTCAATTCATGGATTTCAGGTCATGGTGATGTTGAAGTGCAACGCACACTTTCTGCAGATAATCTCTACAAAGGAGATGATTTGTACGTTGAACTGTTAGTAACAAACCGTTCCAATCGCAATACTCAACTTTTGGAAGTCTACGATAATATTCCTCACGAAATGAAGTTACGCAGTGGGCTAAATCAAATGCGTTTGAATCTGCGTCCTGGAGAAAGTGCCCGGATTCGCTACGTTCTGCGATGCCCGTTACGAGGCCACTATTCCATCGGGCCCGTTTCTCTTCGATCACGAAATACATTCAACCTCGGTGTTGATGAGATGTACGTTGACCACCACAGTGACATTGTCATTTTCCCGCAAATCAAAGAAGTGGAAGAAGCCTTCCTCCGCTCGAGAACGCCGAAGATGTATACCGGCGCTACAACATTGAGAACACCTGGACAAGGCTCAGAATTTTATTCGCTGAGAGAGTATGTCCCAGGAGACCCGTTCAAGAACATTAACTGGAAAGCATTTGCTCGAACTGGAGAACTCATGGTCAATGAAAAGTGTCGAGATGCCGTTACTGACTTGTACATTCTCTTAGACAGTCGAGACATTGCTCGAATCGGTACTGTGCTCAAAAATCCACTCGAAATGGGTACCGTTTCTGCTGCGAGTCTTGCAGCATTCTTCCTCAAACGACGCGATTCGGTAGCCTTAGCAATATTTGATGACAATCTCTCTTACTTGCCCCCAGATACCGGAGATAAACAATATTTCAAGATTCTAAGCGCACTTGCTGGCGTCTCACCTAAAGGCGCAATGCCACTTCAAGCGGTCACCAACTCACTTAGTGGCAGATTTAGTCGAGGCAGTCCTGTTTTCATTATATCATCGTGTGAAGGAGATGGTACTGTCCCAGCCGCAGTACGTGACCTCGTTGGTCGTGGACATGAGGTTACGGTTCTCTCACCATCGAGTATCGACTTTGAACGATTGGTTAGTCGAATTCCACGTATGTCGTATGAAGTTCTCAAACTTGAACGTCAAAACCGTCTTACGACTTTAGCTGGTTCTGGTGCTATGGTTATCGACTGGATGCCAGACATGGATCTGTCACAAGCGCTGATGCAAGTGAGGGGGTATTAGAATGGCAGATGATGTTGGACTTCAAGGAGACGTCACCATTAGTGGTGAAGTCAAACCCAGAACACTGCACCTGAAAATGCTGCGTAAACAATGGCAAATCATCACCCTGCAAATTATCGCTACAGTGGCACTAATCGGTATGTATCTTGAAGTCGTATCGACCTATGTTGTAGGTTCAATTGACCATACTATGCTCTTTGACACCATCGAAATTCTCATTGGAGACCAATTACCAATCGGTGATTGGTTAACTGGAGAAGGCCGGACTGGTTTAGCCCGATTCTTTGTACCCCTCATATTGGGATTGGCAGTTGGTGGAGGAATGGCGCTTCTTGCATTCCAAACCCCAACTGTACAACAACGGGTAAAACTCGGATTTATCATTACTCTCATTGTCGTATTGGTCGGTCAACTGTTGTTTTCTTGGCTAACTGGAATGCTCTTTAGTTTCAATTTACGACTTCCAAGTTCAAGTGAATTAAGTACCTTGGAATGGCCTTTGTTGATGATTTTGTCGTTGATGATTCTCTTCATCTATCTTTTACCCGTCATCATGGGAGCCAGAGGAATATGGGGTCTTTCACGACGTTCTATCGCATGGGCAATTGGATTCACGCTGTTGTTCCTCGGTGTTCATGCGATCCTTGCATTCCCGCTCATTAACGGCCAACTTGGTGATTATGGCAATTCAGTAAGTGTCATTGGCGCCCAATTCAGTGAGCCAACCATTGGTATCTTCGGACTTATGTTGGTGACAAATGAACAATTTGCCCTCATCATGATCGCCATACTCATCATGGTCTTCCAAGAGTCGTCTTACGGTGTTATTCGCTACCTTGAATACGCTTACCGCCTTCCTGAATCGTGTAAAAGAGACCCCGAATATGTTCGACAGATGGACAATGTTCTCAACACGCACCTCAAGCATACTTTTGGGTTCCTCGGATTAACTGCAATTGCAACAATAGTCGCACTTGGATTCCATAGTGTTCTGCTCGATATTGTAAAAGATTCAACTGGAAGTCAATGGGCTGGCCAAGTTTCTGAATCCATCGAGTTATCGTTAACCTACGGATTAGTTATCTCTGCTGCCATGTTTTTGAGTATTATGGCTCTGCTTCGATTCTTCGTTCCATGGGAGAGAATATGGGGCCTCATCTATGCTCGTAATACCCCAGAGGCCTCTTCCCAAACAAAGGAAATTGTTGAAATTTGATTCAGTCTCCAGATGAATGAAGGGATTGAACGGCTCGTCCGAGTAATTCTACGCACATGAGTAAGAGCAACGGCAGGCCACACCAAGCTGCCAGACTCCCGATTATCCCTTCTTTCAAATCAAGAGCATACGGGTACAAAAAGTAGAATCCAATACAGGCTGAAAGAAAGAGAAGCCGTTCAATGATTAACGGATATTTCTTACCCACAGACTCATCACGATGAGTCAATGTATTGACTTCTGAAGACATCCTTACCACCTCAGAGGTCAAGGCCAGACAAACGTGC
This sequence comes from uncultured Candidatus Poseidoniales archaeon, assembly GCA_902520595.1. Taxonomy (GTDB): domain Archaea; phylum Thermoplasmatota; class Poseidoniia; order Poseidoniales; family Poseidoniaceae; genus MGIIa-L1. The sequence continues at coordinate 17,723 of CABYOM010000012.1, forward strand.
TTCAAGTGCCGCTAATGCTGGGTCTGTTGCTTGTTCTACCGTTGGTTCTTTTCGATGATTCCAAGAGGCATCGAGTCGGGCGAGTTCCGCCTCTAATTCGGCTCGTTCATCACTTTGACTTGAAGCAGAATCTACAGACATAGGAAGAGGTTCACGAACGCTAACATTCATCTCACCTTCCTCCTCTTCATCAACCGGCACCGGTAGGGATTCCCACCCCGCTTCGTCAACGACAACTTCACTGGGTTCAGCATCCAATGATACAGGAATATTTCCTGCAAGTGAAGATTCCATATCATTCAACATTTCTTCTTCGACAGGAGTTCGCTGAGCGGCAGGCACGGCATTACGCTCATACGGTAGTAAACCATCTCGCTGGAATTCCCATAGCATACCTCGAGGGACTCCATCTGCAAGTCCTGATGCATCGAGTTGAGTAATCAATTCTTCCAAAACTCGTGCTGTATCTTCCAGAGCAATTGCTTCTCCTGCATCTCGCTGATCAGCCTCGAGGTAAATGTCATCGAGAGCAACCTGAATCAACTTACGAGTTGCTTGAGCAATACTTGGAAGTGCCTCTGGCCGGGTACAATTGTTGAGTAATGCCTCGACTTCTTGTGGAGGCGCCCCTAAGCGAACGAGCTGTTCTAGGACGTTTCTTAGACGGCGAAGCATCGTAATTGAACGATCAAAGTCTTCTAACAAATGCTCCAGGTCAATGACAACATGACCGACTGTCTCTCCGAGTTGATGTTCGAGTCTTTGTTGCACTGACCATCGTGCAAGTCCACGAACTGCGCCTGCGGTCTGGGGCACTTGGCGTTCCAGTAACGTCATGACCTCACTTGAAAGAAGGTGGCGAGGCGTTGCTGCAACATGGTCTACAGTCGATTGAATTACTTGTAAACCACGTTCCACAGCACGGTCCAGAAGCGTGACTGAATAGCCAAGTGCACGTGCGCTTTCAAGACGTTCTAGCACAGGTCCGAGACCGTCAAAGGTTGAAGCATCATCAAGCAGGGCCTGAGCTAAAGGCTCTTCAGCAAGACGTGCTCGAAGTCGTTCTGCTTCCTGAATATCTGAAAGTGCATCTTCGTGAGCCTGTGAAAGTGCTTCAGCTCGCTCGATTAAAGAAATCAATTCTGCTTCAGCATGACCGCGCCTAGCACCTAAATCACCGAGTTCGCGTAAGGTTTGGCGCCTTTCAGTCATCAGTTCCCTTAGTTCAGCCTGAACTTGGGCTTGACGAGCCTCGTCGGCACTCAAACGGTTACGGTCTTCTTCTGATCGACGTCGAGAGGCTTTTGCCTCAGCATCAATGGTTTCCAACTCCGAGGTTTGGGTGTGAATCTTTTCCTCCAAGAGCATTGATTCAGCCTGTACTCGAGTGTGCCGCTCACGAGTTGCTTCAACTTGCTCTTGCAAAACTCGCAATCGACGCTCATCATCTTCTGATTGTTGACGAATTGTCGCAAGTTGTTCACTGCTTGCTAGTAAGTCTGCATTAAGTTGAGATTCTTTCAAGGCTAATTCCTCAATTTCAGAGCGCAGCGCTTCACTTGAAGATGCATCTCCAAGTGCTTTAGCAAGTTCAGATGCCCGCACACTGACTTGATGTTCAAGTTCATTTACCCTCTTTACCAAACGTTCAGCTCGATTTTCTGCTTGTTCAGTCGCAGCCTTCGATTCTGCAAGGTCGAGTTGCATACGATCGAGTGAGGAGTCTTTTTCCTCAATCTTGGTGATCGATTCCATTCGTGATTCTGAAGCTTCTCGAGCGAGAATTTGAGCGGCGTTCTTCGCCGTGAGGGTTTCCTCTAAGCGACTTGCGAGTGCGGCCTTTTCTTTCACCAACTCATCAATTCTGTGATCTGCCGCTTCCAAACGGCGACGGAGACCTGAGTCAACTGCCAAATCTTGAGGGACTTCGCCACCCAATCCACCACTAACATCTTCAAAGGTTTCTGAAAATTTCACCGATGCACGCTTAGCACGGAGAATCCCCATTCCAATTTCAAAACCAAAAAGGTCACTCAGTTTCGCATTGAGATTTGCACGACGGCTTTCCGAACGAGTGCGGAGAGTAACCAATAATTCTCTAAACGCCTCAAGGGTGAATGCTTCGATTGTCCCAGATTCTCGTGAAACAATACTGCCAACTGGAAGTCGGTGGAGCTTCAAAACCCATTTTGAGTCGGTGAATTTTTCCATTGCTTTCTCAAATGTATCTCCTTCTGGCGCTGAAATTCCGACTGGAATTCCCCTCGACAAAAGAACTGATACGGAATTGGATGATTGTCCAGCCTGTAAATGTCCAGTGACTTCCTCGGTAACTGCTGCCGTCAACATTGAAACAATGGCATCCGGCCCTCCTCGACCTTCCCGCAATACGAACCCTTCGGGAATTGCTCCTCCTTGAGCACCGATTGCGCCAACTTCACCATCGAGAAGTGAGGATGCTGCCGAGATAAGACGTGCGTGATTGGTATTGGCTTCCGTCCAAACCCCCAAGGAAATATCTCCAGATTCTGCAAGGAGAAGTGCACCATCGTTCGTGTGGAGAGTCCAATGGCTCGAACCGCTTAGGCCAAGTCCATCATTGAGGGTCTCCATACGAATATCGGAAAGTGTCGAATGGATTTGTGCGGAAAGGCTTTCAGGTTCGGAAGGCAAGTCGCCGATAAAATCGATAAGCATACCTTGGTCAACAACAACTCCTCCACGAACTGTGTCTTGTTCAAAAAGGACGCGTAGAACTGCCGATAGGTCTCGGCTCATCAAACGTTGAAGAGCATTACCACGTGCTAACAAACCTTGCCTATCCGCAGTAAATTCAAACGCTTCAGGAACAGTTTCTGCAACGCTTCCAAGACCAGCGAGAGAATATCGACTTGCAGTAAATCTGAACGAACCTTCTGCTTCAATCTCCTCAAGTCGAATACGAGCTTCTTTTCCACCTAACATGAGTTTGCCCGAGCCAGGCTCTGCAAGCCAACCGACAATACGTCCAGCGCGAACTAAACGATGACCTGCAGGAGTTTTTCTACGACCAACCCAGGTGCTGATAACACCATGGTCGAAGGGTTGGATTGTGCCTTCGCTAACATCGATTTCTTCTTCAACTTTGATTCCTTCTGGTAGGTTAAACATGGTATCACTCACATTCTTGGGGTTGTCGCCAAAATACGACGGTCTCGATCTAGGGCATGACGCCAGCGAGCTAATCGCCCGCCATCGCCACTGAGAACTACGATTCTATTCGGTGCAGCAATGTCAACAACCATACGTTTGCCTCCTTCACACCACACTTCATAGACTTGGCCAAGACCAAGTGCATGCCCTGTTTCTTGAGCAACATGAATCATTTCAATCGCATCTTGGAAAGGAGGGAGAATCCCTTCTTCACCAACGCTTGCTAATAATTGTCCTGAGTCATCAATAAGCATTGCTTGTTCAACACCTTCAAGGCGAACAAATCCAGCAAGAACTCGTTGCAACATGGCCCTCAAACTTTCCGTCTACGCTGTAGCCTTCAAGTAGTTTTGCGCTTTTATCCCCCTAAAGGGGGATTTGAAGACCTAAATTGATTTTCCAACTGGAGAATCAAAAAAAGTGGTCGCGGAGATGTCTGACATTACTCTTTTCCGCGCTCATACTTTCGCCCAATACGTGTTTTTAGAACAGCGATTCTGCAAGTAAAGAGTCAAAATATTCAATTGAAAAATTGAAAAATCAATTGAAAAAATACACGCAGCCAAATGAGGACATTTCCATCGAATCTCCAACCAAGCGGTGAACTCAAACCATAGAGGCGCACGCAAGGACACATGGCGAAGGAGGTGAAACCGGTATTTTCCATTCCAACCTGCGATAGTTGCTCTAAACCCGCCATACTCGAACAAGCCTATTCTGGCCGGATTTTGTGCAGTGAACACATGGCAAAATCAGTGCGGAAAAAAATTGGCAAAGAGTTACGCAACCAACTCAAACTTCCACGTGATAAAGACACGACCATTTTCGTAGCGATATCAGGAGGAAAGGACTCAGCTGTCTTGCTCGATAGTTTAGTCGACCGCTTAGGACAAAGACCGGACGTCACAATTATTGCTGGGACGGTCGATGAAGGAATTGACGGATATCGCCCTCCATCGCTTCAGTGCGCCCAAGAGTTGTGTGACCGGCTGGGCGTAGAATTCATCACCGTGTCCTACCCGGAATTAAGTTTCAAAGAAATGGATGAAGTCGCTACTCGAATCCCAAACCTGACCAAAGAAAACAAACAGGCTCCTAGAATGCCGTGCTCATATTGCGGAGTTTTTCGTCGCCAGGGTATCAATCACTTGGCAAAAAAAGTTGGAGCTGATTACGTCGCTTTAGGGCATAATCTTGACGACATGGCACAAACCGTCTTGATGAATGTGACAAATGGCGATCTTGAACGAACGCTCCGGCTCGCACCGCATACAACGACTCCAGTTGACGGACTAGCACCAAGAATTGTCCCTCTAAGATGGATTCCAGAGCAGGAAATTCATCTTTATGCACTGCATAGAGACCTACCTCTGCACCATGAAGAATGCCCACATGCTAAAGGAGCACTTCGATGGCGTCACCGAGAGATGGTTGCCCAAATGGAAGCCGATGTTCCTGGCACGCGACACGGTTTGTTACGAATGGCGGACAACATTAAGCAATTACGAGACCAAGTGATTGACTTGGGTGGTGCTAAAGCTCGACCTGCTCCACCCACGCCCTGCGTAAACTGTGGAGAATTAACATCGGCTAAACAATGCAAGGCATGCGATTTACGAGCCCTAATGAACGACTAATCACAAGACATTGTTTGCTAACTCAGCAAGGTCTTGAGGCCTGCCACAATAATGGCAACGCAACTGCAGTGGGTCTCTTTTTACAACTTTTAATCGATGGTCCTGAGGTTCTCGTAGGTTTGTAGTAATGCAGTTTGAGAAGGTACACCTCACAACATTGACGACTTCTTCTCCAAGATTGATCGTTAATTTCTCAGCAACAGAATACGCACGAATAATTGAAACATGAGCATCTGGAGCAACCAAAGCTAATCGATCGAGTTCAGGTTGAGTCACTTCTCTGTCTTCGACTTTGATGATGTCTTTTGAGCCCATTTTCTTGGAGGGTACGTTCATCACCAAAGAAACAGGAACTGCTGTAGCCCCTCCAATGCCGAGCATTTCTAGAACCCGCATGGCTTGCCCAGAAGGAATGTGATCAATTACTGTGCCATTTCGAATCGCTGTTACTCTTCTCATACTGTGTTCATTTGACATCACAAAGCACCTCCTTGCACTACTTCAGGAACAGGAACACCAAGTAATCGGCACAGGAGAGCCATTCGAGCCACTACTCCATTGAATGCTTGCTCAAAATAACGTGCATGACGTGTAGCATCAACAGAGGGGTCAATTTCATCCACTCGAGGAAGAGGGTGCATGATAATCATGTCAGTCTTAACTTCATTGAGATGGCGAGCGTGAAGCTTGTATGCACCAGCGCATCTTGCATATTCATCTTCATCAGCAAATCGTTCTTTTTGAATTCGAGTCATATAGACGACATCTGCATCGTTCATTGAATCATACAAGTCTTCAGTTTCGACAACGTCAGCACCTTGAGCCCGAAGGTCAGATACTATTTCTTCTGGCATCTTAAGTAAATCCGGACTTGCGAAAATTAATTCACAACCAAACCGAGTGAGAGCATGTGAAAGAGAGTGGACGGTCCGTCCATATCGCAAATCTCCAGCCAATACAACTTTCAACCCTTCAAGTCGGCCGTGAGCCTGCTTTATTGTGAACAAATCCAACATCGTTTGAGTGGGGTGATGACCTGCTCCATCTCCACCGTTTAGGATAGGTACACTTGCTGCGTCTTGGGCATATTGAGCAGCACCTTGACGAGGATGCCGCATCGCTATAATGTCTGTGTAACCGTCGACCATTTGGATAGTATCAAACAAAGTCTCGCCTTTTACGACCGATGAAGTCTTGACATCTCCGAGATTGACAACATCTCCACCAAGCCTTTTCATTGCAGTTTCAAAGGACATTCGAGTTCTCGTACTCGGTTCAAAAAACAAATTGCCAAGAATTCTACCTTGCAATAAAGGAAGATATATCTCTCCCCGAGCCACTGGAAGAAGGCGTTCAGCATCTGCTAATATCTCTAGAATCTGTTCGTTTGTCAAGTCGTCCATAGTAATGAGTCCAGCCATACGCTCTCTTCCTTCTTCTAAAGGCAGCCTAAGACACCCATGAACATTACCATTGAATTGATTGATTTCAACGCTTCAATCACATTGTATGAACAGCGAGTGAAGAAGCGAAAAAGCGGAGTGGTTATCACCGTGATGTCTGTGTCGATGTGTATGGCTCTCGATGCTTGGGCGGATGTTGACGCTGCCCTTGATGCTGCTCGAAAGTCGAGACAACTTCGACTCGACCGCCTTACAGGTGGCTCAGCGCTGCTCATACTGACAGGAGCAGTATGGCTAATGTGGCCGAGTCTTGAAGCGGCAATAAATGGCGAATCTGGTTTACTTGAAGGTCTTGGCTACCCACTCATCATCATCGCTTACGGCTTGATTCTTCAAGATTCGATTCTCGACAATGCAAAAGCGAGAACCAGAGTCGGTTCTTTCGCATCCATTGCTTGGCCTTTACTACTCATGATCGCCTCACTGCAACTCTCACTTGATGAACCTGCATCAGCCGTTGGCTGCGTGTTGATTATACTCGTTGGTTACTCATGCTTCCAAACCTCAAGCGGGGTTCTACAGGGTGGCCTCGATGTCATGCGCTGGCGAGCCATAATGACAGGGCTTGGAGTGGTTGCGGCGTTTTCTCTTTTTGTCGGAAAAATTCCTGAATCGATGACCTACGAGTGGTTGGCTTCGATGACTTCACTTCTTCTCGGTGGAGTGGCAACTGGCTACATTTGGCTTGTCGGTGATGATCAACGTGTAAAGCGCAAACATTTCGCTAAACGGTTGGATGGTTTAGAAATCCGATTACTGGAACTCAAAGCACAAGGTTCAGCAGTCGACCAGGCAGCAAGTTTAGTGATGACTGCTAAAGAAGAAGGGCATATAGACCCGGGATATGGAATGAAGCTTCTTGATGAAGCAGAAGAAGATATTGAACGAGCGCTTTCATTAAGTGGCGATGTGGAAATAATCCAAGCAGATGCTATAGCGGCCATCGAAAAGGCTGAATCAATTGCACCTGCAGCAAAACGACCGCGTAAATCCTTCGACATGGGTGCTCGCGAGGTCAAACTTGGTTCATTGCGAGAAGGAGAAATGTTGTTCCGGCAATCCAAAAAACTCGCACAGGATATCATCGAATGGTGGGATCTCGCTGAAAAATCCATTGCTGAAGCCAGTCGTTTACTCTCCGATAACGATGCTGAAAGTGTCCAACACCTGAAAGAATTATTGTCAGACGCTCGAAAGAAACTCGCTGCTGAAGCCCCCCGTGAAGCATATGAATTTGCCAGCGTGATACCCCAACAAATACTTGCAGACGAGGACGCACAAGGTCGTGCATTTGAATCTGTGAAAGAAGCACAGCGACAACTGGAGCAAACTGATGGTCTGGATACTTCAGAACTCGTGCAACGTCTACAACACGCAGAAAATGCAATAGATGCAGGTAATCCGAGTCAGGCGATTGGATTGGCAGACGGCGTTGTTCGAACGATTGAAGCCGAGCGAAACGCAATGGATAATGTTCGTCGTGCTCTCAAGCAAAGGAAAAAATTGGTTGAACAATACAAACAGAGAGATGACAAAGACCTTTGGGACCTTCGCCTCTCTCGCATTGAAGAAGCCGCTGACAGCAGACAATGGTCTCAAGCCAAATCCTTACTTGATGGAATGACTACTGACCTCGATAATGAAGGACAAGCGAGTGATGAAGCACTTGAATTGTATGATTTTGTCTCAGAAGAATGGAAAGTTCTTCGCAATCAATGCGATACAAATGGCATCTCGATTAAAGATGAAGTCCGAAGAGAATGCGAACAGACAATCGCTCTTGCTGCTGAATCTCTCGCTGGCGGTCGTGTTGAAGATTGCCTCAAACACTTGTCTGAGGCAGATATATTAATGGAAAAACTTCGAAGGCGCATCTGATATTAGAATTCCAGTAAGCCTTTCTTTTCAATCATACCAAGATCAAGGGTCCCAGGGAATCCAAGGTCAACTGGCATTCCCGAAACCGTGATGATAATGCCTGTCAGGTGGATATGAATGCACATCGGCAACCCATTTGGCCAAACCTTCTGGATTACTTTCCAGCCGTTTGATTTTTTCTTAACTGCTTCAGCAAGACTACCTGAACCATCTAGTGCAGTCCAACCGTTTGAGTTCCAGGCATGCTGGAACAGGGGTTTTTTGGTAAAGGTTGGAGGAGGCGATACAACGTGTTTTCGAATCCAACTGTCCAACCAGTCGAGGCCAGAATCGTTGAGCCATTCAATCGGCGTAGTTTCAGAAGGTAACATCTTGACATGCCCCTCCCTTGACAGAGCACCTATGAGATTCCGAACGTGTGGGTGGCGGGCATGGCTCAATGCCAACTTTTCTGCCAGTGTTACACCGGTGTTGATTCGACCTGCATCAATATGTAGGAGGGCTCGAACCACTTCTCCGTGAGTCCAATCTGTAATTTCGTTAGCCTTGATGAAATCTTCAAGCAAATTGAGCGCCTTATCCGGAATTCCAGCCAATCGCATTCGCGCTATATCACTCAGCAGGAAAAGGCGACCTGGGGGTGTGTCAAGATACTTCAAGTTACTTTGAGGGATTCCGTCTCTAAAACGTCGCACGAGGTCGATATTGCGCTTCATCACCGGATCAATAGAGAGTAAAGCCGTGTGTTCTGGCTGGAGAGATCGATGCTTTGGATTAAACAGAGAGGCAGCCCAATGCAATCGTGCTGATTCAATATCGTCTTTGTTTAGTAATTCGAGACGGGGCTTTGCTTCTGCATAATCGCGTTGAGCAAGACTCGATGCCGCGAGCACTATTCGAGCAACTTGTGCTTCACGACCACCTCTCAATGCGAGAAGAGAGATTGCTTCTTGTTCTGCTTCATTCCAACGACCGAGTCCTGCATAAAGTTCCATCATTGCGTCTGTCTTTCGCGCCAAAGTTAGCCCTTCTAACTGAGAGTCATGACTTTCATGAATCTTGTCTAAGCGGTCAAGTGCTATGGGCCATTGGTCAAGTGAAATCAATTCTGTAAACGGCTTTTGTTTGAGATAAATGATGTCTTGCATTTCGGACAGGCGGGCTCTATTCTCCCCAACTGCTGCATCAAAAGTAATATCTTCAAGTTTCAAACCAATTTGGCGAGAGTTTACCCATACGATGAGGAAAGCAATCTGTCCGCCAGATGCGAGCATCCAAGTAAGTTCTTCAAGTGCATCTTTTTCTAAAATGGAACAGACAGTGTTCTCCCATTGACCGCATTGAGAACCTTGTGGTAAGAAACTTGAATCCCAAAAGGTAATCATTGCTAATGCTAACAAAAGCATCGATTGGCCCGCAAAACCCGTGAAACAAAAATTGAGAACTTTAGCTTGTTGACTCGGCTCGGCTCTTAACAAACGGCTGTCTGCAAGTTTGATTCCCCCCTTTCCAGATACATCTTGAACATCGAGGAAAAGAATACGGGCAACTTCATACACGAAGAGGAAACCAATAACAGCGACGTTCAACAATAAAAAGAGCAGAACAAAGGTAACGATAGGAACGCGTATTCCTGATTGTGGAATGAATGAAAACAGTTCAATAAGCGCGAATCCAAGAATTCCACCCTCCTCCATGAAGGTCGTTTGAACTCTATACTCTGGCAATTCAAGAACCCGGTCAGAGTGCACGAGCATGTTCGGATCGTATAGCAAAAGAAGCAGTGAGAGTAATGTATTCAAGGCCACATAAGGCATGACAATTAGGTTGAGATTAACGATTTGGGCAATGCCTTGTTGTTTTGCGCTTGGAACATGGTTGTGGAATGGAGATGGTTCTCCTCCCGCAATTTTTCGAGAAGACTGTCGTAGTGCCTGCCATGACGAGCCGAGAATCCGACCGTAGGCAAGAATAGAAGGGGCAAACATAGCAAATGCAGCAATACTAAATCTTCGGGAAGGTGGTACATCGGCTACATCGAGGAGCAAATACAAAGCAATTACCAAGCCAATCCAAAGAATCATGAGCATGAAAAAAGTATACACTCGCCAAATATTTGATTCTTGCAAAGATGCCCTATCTTGGCCAATTGGCTTTATGACTTGAGCACCTAGAGAAGTTCCCGCAGAGATCAAAGCTGGAAGAGCGATGAAAATGAGTGCTATACTCAGCGAAGGGGCATGGTATCCATCAGACAAATCGAATCGAATCATCAAGAACTCGAAAAACAAAAGTAATGCCCCTACAAGAGCAAAAATGTAGGTTGCTACTCCAGAGAACATTCCTCTTGAAGAGAGTAAGTCTCGTGCATCTTGGGTTGAGGAGGTTATTTGGTGAACTTCATATCGCTTAACACCGGTTTCAAAAGCCACCTGCAGCCCACGTAATTGGCGAGGAACCACACGTGTCCAGAAAAACCAAGCGGTAGCCGCTGCCAAGATATAGGGAATCAAGGCGGCGGGAGTTAATCCGCTTACAATGGGTGGGGCAGACATGGTTGTACCTCACTCTTCATCGGCTGTAATCACTAAAGATGGCTGGGTAACTTTTTCATCGATTTCAGTTCTCAATTCTTTCAAAAAGGTGTCAAGAGGGATATCGCTTACCTGGTCTCCATTACGTGCTCGGAGGCTAACTGTACGATTTTCGGTTTCTCCATCGCCCAATATCACCATATAGGCAGGCTGCATCTTACGATGTGTTCGAATTTTCTTTCCAATCGTGTCATCGCCATTATCGACTTCAACTCGGATTTCATTGGCTCTAAGCAATTGAGCGACCTCTTCAGCATAGGTTGAATGTTTCTCAGAGATGGTGATGATATGGCATTGTGTAGGCGTAAGCCATGTTGGGAACTTGCCTGCAAAGTGTTCGATGAGAACACCACAGAATCGTTCCATTGAACCAAATGGTGCTCTATGAATCATGACTGGCCTGTGGATTTCTCCATCACTGCCTTTGTACTCCAAACCAAACCGCTCAGGAAGATTGTAATCGACTTGAACTGTTCCAAGTTGCCATTCTCGGCCGATGACATCTTTGACGACGAAATCAATCTTAGGCCCATAAAATGCAGCCTCTCCCTGCTCTTCTGACCAAGTAACTCCAAGTGATTCTGCGGCAGCTCGACACGCCTCTTCGGCTTTATCCCATCGCTCAGGCTCTCCAACATATTTGTCTGAATCCAAGTCTCGCAAGCCGACTCTGACTCGGTAATTTTCCATTCCCAGTTTGTCAAATATAATTTGAACAAGTTCGATACAACCGAGCACTTCTTCAGCGATTTGGTCTTCAGTTACGAACAGATGTGCATCGTCTTGAGTGAAACCTCGAACTCTGGTCATGCCGGAAATTTCGCCTGATTGCTCCCAACGATAGACTGTTCCGAATTCTGCTAATCGAAGTGGCAAATCTCGATAGGAGCGCATTTGAGAGGCATATATTTTGACGTGATGAGGGCAATTCATTGGCTTGAGCATGTAACCGTCGATGTCCCCACTCTTCATCAAATTCGAAAGTTCGCCGCATGAGCAGCCGTCATCAGCCAATTTTTTCATTAATTCACGCTCAACAAGCGGCGGATATTGTGAATCTTGGTAGTAAGGGAAGTGACCTGAAGTTCGGTACAGGTCGAGTTTTCCTACATGGGGTGTGAAAACTTGAGAATATCCTTGACGACGCAAGTGGAACGATATGAAATCTTGTAATTCTTGGCGAATAATCGAGCCACGAGGAGTCCAAAGAATCAATCCTTGACCGACTTCTTCATCGATGTGGAACAATTGCAAATCTTTTCCAAGTTTTCGATGGTCTCTTTTCTTTGCTTGTTCCAATCGGTCAAGTGTTGCCCGAAGCGCTTCTTTACTCGGTTCAACAATACCGTAAATTCGAACCAATTGTTCACGGTCTTGGTCACCACGCCAATAGGCAGATGAAATACTCGTCAGTTTGACGTTCATCAATCGAGAAGTGTTGGGAACATGCGGACCTAAACACAAATCATACCAGTCGTCTTGTTTGTAGATAGTTGAGCCGCTACCGTCTTCGATCTTGTCTTGAATGATTTCGAGTTTGTAGGGATTATGCGCAAAATGTTCTTGCAATTGAGCATCGTCCAACTCTATTCTTTCAATTGTGAAATTTTTACGAGCAAGTTCCTGCATCTTTTTTTGGATGGGTTTGAGGTCAGATTCCGTAATTGAGTCCATAGCAAAATCGTAGTAAAATCCTCGGTCAACTGGTGGACCTATTGTCGGTTTAGCATCAGGGTAAATCGAGGTAACTGCCTGGGCCAGTAAGTGTGCTGCACTGTGGCGTAGAATGTAGATTCCTTCATCTGATTCTGTAAGGATTCCTTCGACTGAGCAATCGTTTTCAATAGTTCGAGAAAGATCACATTCCTCACCGTCGATTCGAGCTGCTAAGCACCCGTGTTTTCGTCCCAATGCATCGGTAATGACTTCTGCGCAGGTGATACCTGCTGCATATTCGTTAACCGTTCCATCAGGTAAGGTGACGTTGATGAGTGACATTGGGCTCTCTCCTTCAACCCCTACGGGGTTGTTCTCCCTTCATCAAACCATCACTCTCTCAACAGTGGAAATGGCACACCTTTGCCCCAAACAAGCCTTACCAAGGAAATTTGAGGTTCCAATAGATTCCATCGAAAATGATGCATTGAATACCGAGTAGTATTGAGCCGATTAACATCTTTCGGCCTCCTGGCATTTCATCGACATATGCTGAATAAGCAAGTAACCCCATCAGGACATTTCCGACACACGCTAAGAGTAATACGCCAATGACCAAAAAAGGTGTCCAGCTGTATTCATTTTCAATGTGAAATATTGTAGCTTCAAGCCATAATGCAGAAGGTATCACCAATAAGGCAAATGCAAGCAATAACCGTGCCCCTCCACCACCGTCAGATTCTCCCCAAGGCCATCGTAAAGACTCCATAGCAGATTCGTCATTTTGATAGAGAATGATCCACCAATACATCAAGAATCCAAAAGCGGCCAAAAACATGAAGGGTACAATGAATTGTGCTTGTGACCAAGGTATCCCACCCCAAAGTGCATCTTTGTCAGAAGCATGAGAAAGACCGTACACATAAGAAACGAGAACCAGTGTTCCGAAGATGAAAATGAATATTCGTACAAAGTTACGCGTGACTTTCATACCCACCGCTAGAGGTTTACACTGATAAGGACCTGTACTGATGCTCACCATTCAACATCGAAATCATCCCCTATGGATGTGCTCGGACGGTCAAGGATTTCGACTTTTTTCGGTTCTAAATGCTCGGATTCTTCTTGAACGGGTGGGTCTGTTTCTTTTCTGCGAACGACGAAACTAGTTTTTTGTGCAACATGCTGCGTTGGTCCGCTGTAATCTGGGAGAGGTATTTGCTCATCAATCACCTCTTCTTGATTCTCTTGAGTTGCATCGACATGATTGGAGGGTGACGCTTCTTCATCTTCCGCATTGAGTTCGGCAAATCCTTTGGCTAATGCATCAGCAAGCGAGGGGACCTGCGGCTTCCTTCGACTCATAGTTCATCCAAAGCAAGCAAAGCACATCAATCCTTGCGCTGAATGTTTTATTCTTCTTCCGAGGTTGGTTCTTCAAAAACAACTTCAGGCAAAAAAGAGAGAATCGTTCCAAGAATCCCGAAAACGAGTACATATTCCCATACTGCTGCCACATTGAGCAAAGGATAATTGGAACTGGTACAAAACTCAAGCATGTTGCCGGTTGTGACGTTATACGAATCCCAATCAAAATCTGGACCCCAAACCTTAGCCTGGATAGAAATCATTTGGACTAATCCGACAAATGCTGATAATGCAGCAAAGACTCGCAAACCGAGTACGGTTCGAAAACGGTCATGATTCCACCATATCCGAATGGTGACTGCGGTCACAAGTAAACACCAATATACGCCGTTATTGAAAATATCAAAAGCGTAGTGACCATGCATTGGCCCATCAATGTCCCATGGCACAGTCCCGATGCGAATACAAGAAAAAGCACCGATTAAACCAGGGAAAACAGCGAGATGATTCAATCCGTGCCAAATGGAATGGTGACCTCCTTCAGAAATACGTTTCATGTTCATCGAATGAATTTCCATGATGATCCAAAAAACAAGATAGCCACTTACAAAAGTCCCAACCGTGAAAATCGTATCTCCTGGTTCATACAAATCAAAGTCTGAAATAAACGGCATATAGGCCTTACAACCGTTCCAAACCCAGGTCACATATCCAGCAATCAGCCATACCATTGTCGATACGACCATGAGAACAATCGCAAGGCGGCGGCGTTGAATCGTGTCCACAAGAGACCCTCTCGGCTCTACTTTTTCATGCCATCGCTTCAAAAATTAGTAATGCAGGTCTTCTTGAAGGAGATACGCTTGCAGGGTATCATGCGCATCGGAATTGTAGTGAATCCTGATGCTGGACTTGGAGGTCGTCTAGGATTCAAAGGCAGCGATGGAAGGGCTGCAGAAGCTCGCGCTGCGGGTGCTGAAGACAGAGCTGGTCCTCGAATGATGCAAACTCTTGAAGCGCTGAACTCTCTGCTTGAAAGTTCGCTTAATCGAGCTAATGTCGAAATGGAATGTATTGGATGGCAAGGTCGAATGGGTGAATCATGGGTGCCGTCAAATAAGGAAAAAATGACCTTCACAAGTATTGGTCAGACGCCTGAGAATACATCTGATGCTGAAACCAGCCAATTGGTTCGAGCCTTAGTAGAATCAGGAGCTGAAGCTATTCTCTATGCTGGTGGTGACGGAACAACCCGAGACATTGCTAACACTCTTGAAAGCATCAACAAAAATGCGCAAGAAATGCCGCTTATTGGAGTTCCAGGTGGAGTGAAAATGCATTCTGGATGTTTTGCAACAACCCCGAAAGCTGCTGCAGAAGTCACTCTAGCATTCCTTTTGGGAGATTTGCGTTGTGCTATTACAGAAGTTATGGATTTAGATGAAGAAATCTATCAAGAAGGCGTGTGGAAAGTCCGAATGTATGGAGAGGCTTGGACACCATCAAGTCCACGATTTATGCAGGGTGCAAAAGAGCAGGTTGAACGAACCAGTGAATCCGATACAATCGAAGGTTTGGCTCAACATGTCAAATCACTCCTCTCATCAGAAGAAGATTTGATGATTATCTGGGGAAGTGGTGGAACCCTTCGTCGAATCGGAGAGTTCTGTGACCAAGAACTCACCTTGCTGGGTATCGATATCCTAGGACCTGTCGAAAACGGTGTTCGAAAACTCCACAGTGATTTGAACGAACAGCAACTTCTCAAAATTATCGCCCAGCATGTGGACGATAACGGAGAACCACGCCAGCGCTTACTTCTGCTTTCACCAATGGGTGGACAAGGATTCCTCATTGGTAGAGGAAATCTTCAACTCTCTCCAGAAGTGTTGAGAACAATTGGAATTGAAAATATACTTGGCGTAGCAACACCTGCAAAATTGATTGGACTCAATGCCGTTCGCATCGATACTGGAGATGCAGAACTTGACAAAGTGTTTCAAACCAAGCGATTCATCAAAATTTTACAAGGGTTCAGAACGACTCGCCTCATTCGAATTGAAGAAGCGTAATCACAATTGCCCTGTTGCTGCTTTAAGCAAACCAAGGAACGGTGGACTTGGACGGTTCGGACGGCTCTTGAATTCAG